>NZ_JAYMYJ010000112.1:226743-228037 GCF_035668035.1 Candidatus Thiothrix phosphatis
TTCATCCGCACAAACCATTCCTCGTAGGTGATTTGCGCCATTTCTTCCAGCAGCTTGATGCGTTGCAGGTTGTTTTCGATGAGGTCATCGTAGGCTGTAACAATGGCTGATATTTTATCTTGTGTATCCCTTGATGTCGGGGCTTTGGTTTTTATTTTGTGTAAGTGATTTCTGTTGACACCTGGTACAGCTCCAGCTGCATTCATTTCTTTCAGGTTCAAGCATTCGAGCAAGTAAGCAATGAATCTTGGATTGTTTCCCTTGAAGTCTTTAACAAATAAGGTTGTGTTCAATGGCCAGTATGGTTCGGCGATATAAAAAACCTCTCCAATCGTTCCATATCGACCCGTTACAACGCCGGGAGGATTCTCTTTCGGTTCGTCATGAAAACCGGAAATGCCGGAAGATGAAATAATCGGCGTATTACCTACCACACGAGCTTGTGTCGGTAAATCGTAACCCCTCTGCAATGTAATGAGATCACCTAATGCTCGCACCTCCCAACTCATAGGTTAACTCCCTTGATTGCGGTTAGCAGGGTATTGGCGGACTGAGTAAGTTCAGAGAGTTCAGCATGGATTTCGGCGAGGCGTTTTTGGTAGTCGAAGTCTTCGTCGATGTCGATGCGGTAGCCGACGTAGCGCCCCGGTGTGAGGCTGTAGTCGTTTTCGATGACTTCGGCGAGATCGACAATCTTGCACAAACCTTCAACGTCGCGGTACACCCCATCAGGGAAGTATTCACCCAACATCCGCCAGTCCCTGACTGCCTGCTTCAGGTTTTTCAGGTCATCACCGGCATTCTCGAAATAGGCTTTGATGGCCAGCGACAACGCTTTCAATTGCTTGCCCTGGGCATCCAGCTTTTTCTTGTGGGTCTTGTTGGCATCGGTGGTTTGTGCTTGTTTATCCAGCGCGGCAAAGGCTTTACGCGCCTGTTCCCATTGCGCCTGATACGGCTCCAGCAAGGCACTCAGCGCTGGCACCGGCTGCTCGAAAAGATCGCGCAATTCGCGGCTACGCGCCAGCGTCAGTTCCTCATCGGCGATAATGGATTCCGCCAACTCAGCGGCAGCGGTGGAGAAATCCAGCCCCGCCAGCTTATAGGCATTATTGCCAAGGTGGCTCTGGCAAGCACGGCGCAAACTTTCCGCTGCCCTGGCCAGCACCTTCGCCAGTTCACCGGTATGCGCTTTATGCTGTTCCGCCGCCTTGCGGATAGCCTCCCCGTCGCCACGGTAGGATTCCATCATCGCGCTGAAGTTGACCAGTTGCCCCGGCGAATAATCATTAAT
>NZ_JAYMYJ010000113.1:0-9657 GCF_035668035.1 Candidatus Thiothrix phosphatis
GGCAATGTGTTCGGCCAGGGCAAAAGCGTGCCGCTGATTGCCATGGCGCATGAAATCCCCTACGTGGCGACCGCTTCCGTGGCCGATTTGCGCGACCTGGAGGCGAAAGTGACCAAGGCAATGAGTATTCACGGCGCGCGTTACATCCACATCCATGTGCCCTGCCCGCTGGGCTGGGGGGCAGACCCCGCCAACACCATCAAGCTGGCGCGGCTGGCGATTGAATCCGGCCTGTTCCCGGTGTTCGAAGCCGAGCACGGCGAAATCACCGGGCATCGCGCCATCCGCAAACAGGTGCCGGTGGAGGAATACCTGAAGCTGCAAAAGCGTTTCGCGCACCTGTTCCGCAACCCCAAACAGGTCGAGGTGATTGCGCAATTGCAAGCCATCGCCGACCGCAATATCCGCCGTTTCGGCCTGCTGGAAACACGTTTGCCTAACAGAGGGGGGGCAGCCGCATGAGCACGCAAATCGAAAAACCGTTCGCCATCACCCTGGACAAGAACACCAGCCTGGCCAACCACACCGGCTCGTGGCGCACCAAACGCCCGGTTTACGTCGACCGCTTGCCGCCTTGCAACGCCACTTGCCCGGCGGGGGAAAACATCCAGAACTGGCTGTTCCATGCCGAATCAGGCAATTACGAAGCGGCGTGGCGCTCGTTGGTGGAAAACAACCCGCTGCCCGCGATCATGGGGCGGGTTTGCTACCACCCCTGCGAAGGTGCCTGCAACCGTGGCCAATTCGACGAAGCCGTCGGCATCAATGCGGTCGAGCGTTTCCTCGGCGATGAGGCCTTGAAGCAGGGCTGGGCATTCCCCAAACCGGCCACCGAAAGTGGCAAGCGTGTGCTGGTGGTCGGCTCCGGCCCGGCGGGGTTGTCTGCTGCCTACCATCTGCGCCGCTTAGGGCATGGCGTGACCATTGTCGAGGCGGAAACCGCAGCGGGCGGCATGATGCGTTACGGCATCCCGCGTTACCGCCTGCCGCGCCAAGTGCTGGACGCCGAAGTGCAGCGCATTGTCGATATGGGCGTGGAGCTGCGCCTGAGCACCCATGTGGATGACGTGCTGGCGCTGCAACAGGCGGAAGGTTTCGACGCAGTGTTCCTCGGCATTGGCGCAGGCATCGGCAAGCGCGCCTACATCCCGGCGGGCGACGCCAGCCACATCACCGATGCGGTCAGCGTGCTGCATGAGGTGGAAGACCATCCGCCACTGCTCGGCCGCAAGGTGGTCGTGTACGGCGGCGGCAACACCGCCGTCGACGTGGCGCGCACCGCCAAGCGGCTGGGGGCGGAAGAATCCATCATCGTTTACCGCCGCACCCGCGACAAAATGCCTGCGCACGACTTCGAGGTGCAGGAGGCGCTGGAAGAAGGCGTGAAGCTGAAATGGCTTTCCACCATCACTGAGGCCGGGGAAGGCAGCATCACCATCGAGAAAATGGCGCTGGATGAGAAAGGCTTCCCGCAGCCGACTGGCGAATTTGAAACCCTGCCCGCCGACTCGGTGGTGTTGGCGCTGGGGCAGAACGTGGAGCAAACTCTGCTGGAGCGCATCCCCAACCTGACAACGAAGTGGGACAGCGTGCAAACCGATGAAATCATGATGACCAGCCATGCGGGTGTGTTTGCCGGTGGCGACATGGTGGTGGACAGCGAGCGCACCGTGACCGTGGCGGTCGGGCATGGCAAGAAGGCGGCGCGGGCGATCGACGCTTTCTTGCGTGGCGGACGTTACCAGCCAGCGCCCAAGCATGAAAAGGCGACCTTCGAACGCCTCAACACTTGGTATTACGCCGATGCGGAAAAGACCGTGCGGCCCACACTGGACATTATCCGCCGCCAGTCCACCTTTGATGAAGTGGTCGGCGGGCTGGATGAAGGCAATGCGCTGTTCGAGGCGCGCCGCTGCCTGTCGTGCGGCAACTGCTTCGAGTGCGACAACTGCTACGGCGTATGCCCAGACAGCGCGGTGATCAAGCTGGGGGCGGGCAAGCGGTTTGCGTTCAACTACGACTACTGCAAGGGCTGCGGGCTGTGTGCGGAGGAATGTCCGTGCGGGGCGATTGCGGTGGAGTTGGAGGAGAAGTAGGCACTACGACTCAACTCGAAAAGGCAAGCTGGAAAGCTTGCCTTTTCAATTACAAAAAGTGCAGGCTGTTGTTGGGCAGGCGTCCACAGTTTTTCCACAGCCGCCGACATTTCTCCAACCAGGCAAAGGAACGCCCCACAATCCAGCGCTTCGGCAGGGCCTTGAAGGTGTGCAACCCATGGCGTTTGACCACCTCGACTTCGGCGTCCGGCAAATGGCCCACCGGTATAGCCACCATCCACCAAGACCTTTTTCACCCCGGTGAGGCAAGCCGCGCGGCAGGACAAGGCCAACAAGCCGCCCTGCCGGTCATTGACATCCGCTGTTGTGATGGACACGGCATGGGGCAACCCCCGGTGTCCACGGCGATATGCCGCTTGATGCCGGACACTTTCTTGCCCGCGTCGTAACCTTTGGCCCCAGCGGTGTCGGCATCCTTCACACTTTGCGCATCCACGATCAGCTCAGGACATACAGCACGCCGCAGACAACATCGTACAGGTGGTGCGTGGTTTGGTGCGGCGGCGAAAGCTTTCCAGGTGACAACCGATGGCTTCAAATTGTTCCCGGCTGATGTCGCTGGGGTAGGGGTGGCGGTCGGTCATCGCTGGTGCTCAAAAATGCCTTGAGCCTATCGCCTAAAAAGATTATGAGCAGGTTCTTAGGGGGCATGGCTAATCGGGGAGGCAAAAAAAATACCGTCCCCGGGGAAACAAGGACGGCATATGGGATGGTTGGGCGTTTGTTGTTTTGCCGGAGCGCCCACACTCTAACCGTCAAGGGGTATAAATCCATATTATCACCACACTATGTCACACTGGGTTGACATAAGTGAAAAAAGTTCCGCCAAAAAATAGATCAAAAACAGCATGAGTATCCATTTTTAATCAATGTCATTTGAACGGATTATGTCCAATGCACGACTCACATAATGAGCGTTCGTAAACAAATAGACAAAAGAGAGGGTCCTTATGTCAGCAAAAGATCTCGCCGATTATCTTCGTCACCGTGTCGGCAGCCTTGGTTTTTCCAAGTCGGAAGCGGCGCGGCGGGCGGATATTTCCCGGCAGACCTGGTACCGGCTATTGAATGCAGAGATCAGCGACGCCAAGTTGTCAACCTTGATCCGGTTGGCGGAAGCGCTGGAAACGACACCATTGCATATCCTGCAAATTTATTTTGGTGAAGAGGTTTTCAATAATTCGTCAGCCCAAGCCGATGATAACCGCCGTGCGCAAGCGTAATTGCCCAAATTGTGACATCTTGTCGAAATCGTTGCGGCTGATGGGCAAGTACTGGTTGTCCAGCGCGAACCGATAGTCAGTTTCGTTGATATAAGGGTCATGGATGTAGATGAAACGTTCATCCATGGCTGTCACCACCACCCAGTGGGGTGTTTTCTTGTGATCGAAGCGATAGGTGCTGATTAGCACGAGTGGCGTTTTTCCCTGTTCCAAGGCGTTTTCCAATTCGACCTGCGTAATATTGGCGTAATGCACAGGAGCGTGATGGCAGGCCAATTGTTGCAGAAAATCCTGGTGCACCAGTTCAATCACCTGTTTTTTTTCTTCATCCCGCACGGAGTCGATAAAGGGCGTGTCGGTGACGGATAGGTAGGTGTCGGCGCGGAAACCACGCCGGATGGCGGCCAGCGCCAGCCCGACCGGGCTACAGCCGCCATGCCCGGCCATCATGTAAATGGTGGTGGCCTCACGCCAAATGCCCAGTTCCTCGTTCATGGTCAGCGCAGTCGCCGGATTCAGGGACGCCATCGCCATCATCAGCGCCGCCGGGCCACAGGTGAAATCGGTATGTTGCGGGTAATACGGCACATCGGCGTGGATGGTTTGCGCGTTGGGTGACAGGATGCGCTTTTGCAGCCGCAACGCATCGGTATGGTCTTCGTAGTAGTCCTTGTATTCACCGAACGGATGATAGCCGAGCAGCCCGTACAGGCGGATGGCGCGCGCATTGTCCTTGCGCACTTCCAACCGCATGCTGACCCGGCCTTGGTCGGCGCAGACCTTTTCCGCCTGCTCAATCAGCCGGTGGGCGATGCCGCGCCCCTGTTGGGAACGGTCTACCGCGATGGAGTAGATGCGCGCCAGATGGGTGCCCCGGTGCAGCAGCACCAGGATATAACCGACGATATTCCGCTCCCATTCCGCCACCAGGAAGCAGTTTTGCCCTTGTTGCAGGAAATAGCGGAAGCTGCGGCGGCTCATGCGGTCGCTGTCGAAACTGGCGTTTTCCAGTTTCAGCAACGCTGGCAGGTCGGCATTGGCGGCGGGGCGGATCAGGCTGTCATTCATGCGCTGGTGTCCATCCCCAGCAGGTGCCGCCAGCCGGTGCGGATGACCTGCCGCGCCCGCAGCAACACGCATTCCCGCCACAGCATCGAATGGGGGTTGAAAAATTCCCCCAATTCCGCGCGGATCGTTTGCGCCAGTTCCGTGTTGAAGTCGGGTGTGCCTTGCGCATACAGCCAATGGTCGCGGCGCAGGACTTCCAGCATGCGCATGACCGGGTAAGTGCCGTATTCCAGCGTCAGGAACATGCCGTCAGCGCGCATGGCGTCATGCCACAGGTAATCCATCAGCCCGGTCAGCGGGATAGAGCAGGAATCGCCGGTTTCCGGCAGGGAAACCAGCCGCTGGAACCACTGCCGCGCCTTGTGGCTGGCGGGGCTGTCCGCCGGATGGTCGCAAACCAGTTCACCGTGGCCGAACGGCCCCAGCCCGGTATGCAAATCCAGCACCAGCGTTTGCCGCTGGCCAAGCCGCCATTCCGCCAGCTTGCCTTCCACCAACTGGCGCGCAAAGCTGGGGGCGTCCCCGCCGTAGAACAGGCCGGTGGGATGAGAATACTGCCCTCGGGTAATGGCCTCACGCAAACGCTGTCCGCCCCACGCTGCGGTGTATTCCTGCAAACGCCGGTTGGCGGCAGGCCAGTCGCCGTCAGGCGGCAGCACCAGATCCGCCAGCTCGGCGTAATCTGCCGCTTCCGTCAGGGGACGGCTGAAATCCACCCCATTGCGGTTTAAGTCAACACCGGCTTCATTCACCCGCCGCTGATGGGAAAATCCCCACGGATTCAGCGCATGCAGCATCAGCACCGCCATTCCCGGCGGCAATTCAGTGTGCGTCAGCCGCAGCAGCGCATCATGCTGGATGGCGGAACCCGCGAAGCCTTCCACGCCATGGGTGGCCGAAATCAGCACCAGCAGGTTGGGGGCGTTTTCATCGCCCAACCAAGCGATGTCGGTGAACAGCGCCTCCCCGTCCGCACCTATCGCGGGGTGGCGGATGGCTTCATGCCGCACCAGGCAAACTTGCTGGTGCAAGGCGGCCAGGAAGTTGGCGCGGGCTTGCGCATAGCTCGCCGGATAGTGCTGCAATGCGGGGGAAATCAGTGGTTCAAACATGTTTGCGAGCCTCACCTGGATTGCCGGAAATTAACGTGTATCCGCTGCTGGAAAACCGTATGATGCACCAAAAATCATTATGACATGAAGCGCAGGGGCGCCGCACACATGCCTGACTATTTATTGCTGGTCGATGACATCAAGCACTGGAAAAAACACTATCCCAGCCATCCGGTCGCCGCCGTCAAAGATTATTTGACCGGGGAAAACTGGGCCAAACGCCCGCACCTGCATGTCATTAACTTGTGCCGGGATTTGTCCTACCAAAGCCTTGGCTACTACGCTTCGCTATTGGCCGAAGCCCGTGGGCACAAGGTGATCCCGACCGTCAGCACCTTGCAGGATCTGACACGCAAGACCCTGTACGGCCCAGTGCTGGACGACCTGGATGAAATGGTCAACAAGGCGCTGGGGCAGAAATCGCCGGAAGTGGACATTTCCCGTTTCGAAATCGTGCTGCAATTCGGCAAATGTGAAAGCGAAACCTTGCGGCCACTGGCGCGCAAATTGTTCGAAGCCTTCCGCGCGCCGCTGTTGCGGGTGGAGTTCCGCCGCAATGGCCGCTGGCGCATCAGCCGGTTGAAAGCGGGTTCCTTCGACAAACTGAGTTATCCGCAGGAGCAGTTTTTCCTGCAAGTGCTGGACAAACAACTGCGCCAGCGTTGGAAAACGCCCGCCAGCACCAAGCAGGCGCGTTACGACTTGGCGATCTTGCACAATCCGGAGGAAAAGCTGCCGCCTTCCGACCAGAAAGCCTTGCAAGCCTTCATCCGCGCCGCCGCCGACCACGGCATCGAAGCGGAGCTGGTCACGCCCAAGGATTTCGGCCATTTGCTGGAATACGATGCGCTGTTCATCCGCGAAACCACGGCGCTGAACCACCATACCTACCGTTTCGCCCGCAAGGCCGCCAGCGAAGGCATGGTGGTGATTGACGACCCGGATTCGATCCGCCGCTGCGTGAACAAGATTTTCCTCAATGAACTGCTTGCCACCCACAAAATCCCCACCCCTGCTGGGCTGATCCTGGCGAAGGGGGAATTGGAGCGGGCCGAACAGCAGCTCGGCTATCCGCTGGTGCTGAAAATTCCGGACGGTTCGTTTTCCCGTGGCATGTACAAGGCAGCCAACCGGGAGGAAATGGAGACGGCGGCGGCGGAGCTGTTCCGGCATTCCGAACTGATCCTGGCGCAAGCCTACACCTACACCGAATTTGACTGGCGTATCGGCGTGCTCAACGGCGAGGCCTTGTACGCCTGCCGTTATTTCATGTCGCGCGGGCATTGGCAGATCATCAACCACAACGCCGCCGGTAAAGTCCAGGAGGGCAAATGGGAAACCTTGCCGGTCGATGCAACGCCGCCGGATGTCCTGGCGACCGCGCTGCGCGCCGCCCGCCTGATTGGCGATGGTTTGTATGGCGTTGACCTGAAACAAACGGACAAAGGCGTGCTGGTCATTGAAGTCAATGACAACCCCAGCCTGGAATACGGCGTGGAGGACAAGGTGTTGGGCAAGCAGCTTTACCAGCGTATCATGGGCGAATTCCGGCGGCGGTTGGAACAAAACTAGGCAATAAGGAGACGGTATGGACGCGGAATTCTGGCACGAACGCTGGCAACGCAATCAGATTGGTTTTCACCAGCATGAAATCAACAGCCACTTGCAAGCCTTCTGGGGCAACTTGGCAGCGCCTGCGGGCAGCCAGATTTTTGTGCCCTTGTGTGGCAAAAGCCGCGACATGTTGTGGCTGCGCTCCCAGAATCTGAATGTCACGGGCGTGGAAATCAGCCCGGTCGCCGTCCGTGATTTTTTCGCTGAAAATGCGCTGGAGCCGACCGTCAGCCAACAGGGTGATTTTGAACGCTGGGAAACGGATGGGCTGACAGTCCTGCTGGGTGACTTTTTTGCCCTGACCGCGGCGGATGTGGCCGATTGTGCCGGAGTGTTCGACCGCGCCTCACTGATTGCGCTGCCGCCTGCCATGCGCGCCCGTTATGCGCAACACCTGCTGGCGATCCTGCCGCGCGGTGTCCAGACCTTGCTGATTACGCTGGAATATGACCAGCAGCAAATGAATGGGCCACCGTTTTCAGTGCAGGAGGCGGAAGTCCTGGCCCTGTATGCGGAACACTGCCAAGTGGATCGGCTGCTGGCGATCAACGCGCTGGAGGATGAGCCCGGTTTTCGCCAGCGTGGGCTAAACCGTCTGGAAGAAAAGGTTTACCTGCTGACGCCGCGTTAAGGCCGTCCGGTCGCCATGGTCTGCTGGTATTCGGCCTGCGCCTGCTCCACCCGGTGTTGCAGCTTGTCAATGAACTCGGCCAGTTTTTGCCGTTTGGTTGGGTCTTCCACTTTAGGCAGGAATTTATTGGCTTCGCCAAAATCGGTGAGCGTGGCGTAGCCGGAAGCTATCTGGATATAGCTGCTGGAGCGGGGCTCAAGTCCGTTGGGGAGCGTGCTGGCTAGCCTGCCTGCTTCCTCCAGCACCTGCCGGGCGGCGATCTGGTTGCCGAACAGGGCTTGCTCATTCGCCAGCCTGGTCAATAGCCCGATTTGTTCTGGCGGTTGCGGCAAGGTACGGGCTTTTTCTATCGCCTCTTGCAGGCTTTGCCCGGCTTGCTCCCACTGGTTTTGCAACAGGTAAGCCTTGCTGATGCAGCCCATGATCAGGGCTTGTTGGGTGACATCCCGGCTTTGCGCCAGTTCCTGCTGGATACGCTCGAGCGCTTGCTGGGCTTTGTCCGGTTTCTGGTGCTGTGTATGCCATTCGGCAATGTCCAGCAGCAGCAGGGTGCGCGGATAGGCTTCCTGGGTTTGTTCAATGACCGCGTCCGTCAGATCGGTTTCATTCAATTTCAGGAATTGCTGGATACGGTGGCGGTTTTCTGCATGTTCGTCCTGTGAAATCTGGAAACGGGGTGTCGTCAGCTGTGCGCCTTCCATTTCCGTGACGGCGGCGGCGGAAACCTTGGCTTTGACCTTGCGCTCGGCCGCCTTCGCGGGCGTGTCAGGCTCTTTGGCATCGTCCTGCAACGCTTGGGTGATTTTGGCTTTGCGTGCTTCCGGGGTTTCCTTGATGTCGGGTTTGCTGGTGTCACTCTGAGGTGCTGGAGGCGTCCCGGCTTTAGGTTCCGCCGGAACCGCCTTGAAGGGGGACGGACTGGCTCCTGCTCCTTCGCCATCAATCATGGCGTCAATATTTCCGCTTGGGCCTGACGCTCCAGATGGGATCATGTTCTGTATGCGTCCGGACATTTCTGCAACCTTCTGCACGGTCTTGGCGAGCGCGTCCTGCTTTTTCTGCTCGGCTTCGGCGGCGGCTTTGGTGGCTTCTTCTTCCTGCTTGGCCAGCTCTTCCGGAGAAGGTTGGTTCAGGTAGTAAACCGCGCCTAGGCCGATGCTGATCGCCGCGACGGCAGCGGCGACCTTGAGGCCGATGCGGTTGGGTTTTTCCGCCAACCCCAGGCGGCGGCGGGCTTCCTGTTGCAACAGCGCCTCTTCTTCCTGCTTGGCGCGTTCCAGGACTTCGCGGATACGTTTGGAGCGTTCATTTTCATGCCGGTGCTTCTCAGACTCCATCACCTGCTGCAAGCGCTGGCCTTTCTGGTAACGCTCGCCAACGATGCCGCAAGCTTCACACGCTTCCAGACGGCCATCGCGGGATGGGCGTTTGGGCTGCTGGTGGCCGCAGGCGGGGCAGGTGTACACAGCCGTTTCAGCGACGCTTATTTCAGCTTCCTTGGGCACGATTTGCAGGGTGGGGCGGATGTCGCAATCCACATGCAGCGTCAGCAGTTGCTGGCGGATGGCCTCGGCTTCTTCATGGCTGACGCCGTCACGGATGGAGGTCATGCCATTGCTGAACAGCAATGCGTCTGACAGTTTGAATTCCAAGTGGGGGCTATGGTCATCCAGCAGGGTGAGGACTTCACGCACCAGCGCTTCGACCGGCTTGTCGGAGCGGTGCCCGGTAACGATGAGGTCAAATAGTTGTTGTGATTCTGACATGGCCTTTTCCAGTATCCATTCTTGTTGTCTGCCTGAGCAAGGCGATATTGCGCAAGGGTATAAGCGCAGGGGCGCACTGTAAACAACCGGCGGATAAGCGTAAGCCCTACAACCGGGGCTTGCCCC
>NZ_JAYMYJ010000114.1:0-62556 GCF_035668035.1 Candidatus Thiothrix phosphatis
AAAACTATTGAATTTATTTGTTAATCAATAAGTTAATATTTTGGAATAATGTCTAGTATAATCGAGTTTTCCAAACGACTGGCTATTAAATTAATTGCAGATATATATAATGACTTTTCACCATCACTTAAATCTCTAAGAGACAATAAATCACTATTTATCCCATAAAATATGGCATTAAAACCATCGCCTTTCACATCTACAGATTTCAACTTTGAATTAATAATAATGCCATCAAAAGAGCTGTTAAATTTATCAATGGCATCCTGCATCCTTTCCTTTGGGGGCTTTTCACTTTCTCTTTCAAATTGCGTTACGATAATATAAATCATTTTTTCAATTCTTGAAAAAATGTCAGTATATTTACCTTCAACAACACCAATAATCCACCCAAACTTAAAATAAACAATTTTCTTTGGTGACTTTATAAATTGTTCTCTCTTTTCTTTATCAGCGAAATTAGACAGTTCTGGCAAACACCAAAACGATGTATAGCAATCTGTTCTCTTTGTTTCATAATGCAAGAGATCACCTGATTCTCTATAAATAGTAGATTTTTCCACTTCTTCATTTAAAGAAATCGAAATTCTATCTCCATCCAGAATCTTTATATCATGCCGATTAACACTAGAATTAACAGGCATAAGTTGGTTGGTCTGCACGCGCTCATCTGTACTGTTTATAAGATTTAAAATTGTGGTTTTACCACCACCATTCACTCCAGCAATGACGTTGATAACATTACCCGTTTCGGGGTCAGCGGTTTCACCGCCCGGTGGCTGAAAATGAATTTCGATGTCTTCCAATACACGGAATTTGTCGATTTTAATCTTTTCAATATACATACAATTCAGCCTTCACAGTTTGGGTTGGCGGCGGCGCGGAATCATCGCAGGTTGGGCAGGCTCATAGGCTTTCAAGCCCTGATCACCCGTCAGGATTTCCACAGCATAGCCCGCCTTATGGTAATACTCGGCAACGTCCTTGATGGTAGCGTCACCTATTGACAATTTTTGGGCTGCTTGCGCAGGCCAACTTTCGGATAAAGCACGTAAGTTGTCAGCCTGCCACAAATCGGCTTGTTCGGTAAATGCCGCCCACGGTGAACAGGCATCCGCAGCTAAACGCAAGCAATCCGCCAGCTTGGTAGCGAGGCTGAAACGATCACCCGCCACTTGTGCGATATGGTTGCCTGTTTCAATCAACGTGGCGACGGGCAACACAAAGGTGCTGTGTTTCGCCTGTTCCGCCAGTAACAATGTATCAATGCGGGCATAAGTCCAGCGGTCTTCCCGTGTCCCCGCTTCTTCTTTGCCCGGTACTTGTAACCAGCAACACAATACCGATGTATCCAGAATCAGTACCTGCCTACCCATGAGCTGACTCCAGCGACTTTTCGATCAAACCTTGCGTGGAGAGTTTGCCGACAGTGCCTTGCGCAAGTAGTTTGGGAAGTTGTTCGATGTCTTCCAGCAGGGTTAATTTGCTTGCGCCTGTTTCCGGGTCACGGTAGGCAACGGTGACGAAAGGCACCATTTCCGTCCCCATGGCATCCAGCAGTGCTGGGTTATGGGTCGTGACCAACACATCAATATTGCGTTGTTTACTAATGGTTTGCAAAGCTTCCAGCAATAGTTTGGCGCGTGAAGGATGCAAACCATTATCCACTTCATCAATCGCTAACAAACTACCTTCGGGCAAGGTCAGTAAAGCCGTCAAGATAGCGAGGAAACGCAGTGTACCATCCGACATCGCCCGTGCATCGACAGTAAATATCTCGCCAGAATCCGCCCAACGTTCATCACAATACAGCATGGCGTCTTTACCAAGTTTTCCCACCTTCTCGGCATAAACGCGGTGAATATCCCGGTCAGGTAAGCGGCTAGCGTATTGGGTCAGTGTATTTTCGATTTCTTTTTGGCGCTTGGCCGGTAATGCCGCCAACACACCTGCAATGTTACCAGCATTGCTATCTAACCTGTCTGACAGTTCAGTGTAATGCATCATTGCATCAGGTACAGGCTGCAAGATAAAAATATTTTGTAGTGATTTATTAATTTGGCTTTCAACAAGCCCAGGATTATCCCCTATGTGTTTCAAAGGAAAAAACTCATGTAACACATAATCCTTTACGGAGTAATGAACATCACATTCGTACCTGACATGATTTTCCACGGTCACGATATGAAAGCCAAAAGAGGCATTAGGCCTTTTAGCTGCCCATTCCAGCCCCCCCCTGATAGAACCGAAGGCATCCTTAGCTTTCACACCTGATGCAATCCGTTGCAGGAACTGAAGCGCATCCAGCACATTCGATTTTCCGCTGGCATTCGTACCGATGAGGATAGTCAACGGGTCGATATACAACGTTGCTTCGCCAAAACTTTTCCAGTTTTCCAGACGCAGTTCGGTAATCATTGCCCACTTCCCTCCGCTTGCAACTCGGTATATTTCTTTGCTGAACCTTTGGACAACGCCACCGGGTATTTCTGGCGGTTCTGCTCCAGCTTGCTGCGCACCGCCTGCTCCAGGTCAATGTCCAAATCCCGGCACAGATAGGTCAGGTAAACCGCCACATCAGCGATTTCATCCCGCAAACGCGGCAACACTTCCTGCGTCGCCTCGCCGCGCGGATCGTGCCACTGGAACAGCTCCAGCACTTCGCTGGCTTCCAGCGACAGGGAAATGGCGAGGTTGCGCGGGGTGTGGAACTGCTCCCAGTCGCGTTCGGCGCGAAAGCGCATCAATTCATCAATCAACTCAGCGGGCAGCATGGCATTATCCAGTTAAAACCAGAAACCATTATAATGCCTGCAACACGCACTGACAGAATAGAAGGAAACGAACCGTGCTGAAGTTTTTACCTGGCATTTTGCTGCTGCAAACCCTCACCGTGGCACTGGTGCTGCTGGCACCCGAAGACATTCAAACCTGGGGCTGGCTGCGGCTGGCAACGCCCATCATCATTATCGGCGTGGTGACAGCCGCTTGGTTTGGCGGCATCGCCGCCAACCACCACAAGGACACCATCAGCCGCCTGCAGGAAAACCACGCACGCGAACGCGAGAACCTGCGCGTCAACGCCGAGCGCGCCAAAACCCGGCTGGTCAAACAGGCGCACAAGGACACCATCCAGGAAGTCCGCCGCACCTCCACCCAGGCCAACATCAAGGTGGGGATGGCGTTTGCAGGCATGGCGGGCTTGGGCGGCATGCTGCTGCTGACACAGTTCCTGACGCTGGGGCTGCTGACGCTGGCGACCGCTGGCGGCGCAGTAGGCGGCTACATCTTGCGCATCCGCCAGGAAAAAGGCAAACCGCTGCTGCCCCGCAACGAAGCCGCCCCACCCCGGATGCTTAATTCAACGGCGGCCAAGGCCAAATAGTCAACGCCCGCTGAACAGGATGACGCCCCACTGGCTGGGGTCGTCAGGCGCACTTTTGTCTTGCGCCATCCAGGCAATCCGGCCATCACGGGTGCCGCCATCATCGTCATCATTAATGACGACATTGGCGCTGACCCGGTCGGCGATTTTCGGCTGCATCCCCAACGCCCGCCACGGAATCCAGGCTTCCAGCCAATAACCGTCGTACACCGCCCGCATGTCGAAGCGGATGCTTTGCAATGCCTCCTGTGAGAGGGGTGCGGAATGTTCCCCCAATGTGACCTGGCCACGGTCGCAGGCAAATATCAGCTGGTAATCATTCTTCCCGTCCAGATGCGGCGAACGGCTATTGTCGGTATCGATCATGAACATGACGGAATCATCATCCTGCGGATTTTCCGAATCCCAGACCCGTTTGCTGTCGTAAACCCGCACCGTCAGGAACAGGGAATCCTTGTCCCATTTGCCCTGCCACTTGCCGAACAGGTTGCGCTTGTCCCAGACCTTGCCCTCCAGCAGCAAATCCAGGGTGCGGGGATTTTCCAGGAAAAACACCCGTTCCGGGTCGGTGGCAGGCCGCCAGACGATCACCGGGTCTTCCGGATTGCGCGGGGCAGCAGCCAGCGGGTTATTGGCGGGTTTGGAGGGCGTCTGCACCACCCGCCATTGCCGTTGCTGGGCGATGTAAGCCATCACGGCGGCGTATTTGGGAGCCTGTCCGCGCGGCTGGCGGATAGACTCCTTCAGCCCCCAACAACCGAACCACTGGCAAGGGCGTGGGGCGGAAAACAGCATCAGCAACTTGCCGCCCGCCTGCCCCCAGCCATCCAGGAATTCGGTATACAGCGCGCCCATGCGCGGGTCGCGGTTGGCGGCGAACAGCAACGGGTTGGGATGCTGGTCTGGTTTGCGGGTCGCCCAATCCACCAGCCCCTGGCCACCTTCGTAACCCAGCAGATCCACGCCGAATTCCCGCGCCAGCGCCGCATGTTTGTGCACGCCCTCCAACACCTCGGGCAAGGAGCGGTAGGAATCCTGTTCCGTGGTCAGGCGAAAAATGTCGTCCACCGTTTCGGCTTCACGAAAACCCTTGATATTGCCGCCGAAATACGGCGCAATCGCCAGCGCGTCCACATCCTTGTAAGTGTCGTCGTAACTGAGCACCTTTTCCGCGAAATCCGGGCGCGTATCCCAGCCGCCCAGCACCCGCACGAAACGCTCCAGGCCGCCGAACGCCTGTTCCCAGATAGCGAAAACCTGCCGGGCGCGGATGGTGTAATACTCATAGCCGACTTCCGCGGCGTTCAACCCCAACCCCAGTTCGATCCCCTTTTTTTGCATGTATTCGCCATGCGTGAACGTGGCGTTCCAGATTTCGTTGGAATATTCCAGGTAAATGCGCAAGTCCGGGTCAAGGTGGTCACGCACGTAAGTGGCGTATTCACGCACATACTCATCATCGGCGGCGTGGGGAATATTGAACCAGACATCCTTATGCAAACGGTTGGCCAGCTCGACCATGATTTCCAGCGGCGCGCCCCGTGAGCCATAAGTCCCACCCCAAGTCGCCTTGTCCAGGTGCTGCCGGTCTGCCCAATGCGCCACCGGATTGCGGGTGATCCCGGACATGGGCATGAAACGGATCGCCCGGAAATCCTTCATGAAATCCAAATAATCGGGGTTGAACAGGATACTGGCATAGTTATCCGTAAACGGCAGGTATGCGCCATCCGCCGCTGCACAGCCGCTGGCGTCATCCACCCGTTTGAACGGATTGTGCTGGCAAACGCCGCCCGGCGGCAGGATGCGGATATTGCGTAGATAATTGTCAGGATTGCTGCGGGTAATGACCAGACTGGCGTCCAACCGGCCATTCGCCCCAGCATCCAGTTTAATCATGTCGCGCCCCGGCGAGCGGCTAACCAGCACGGCATCATTGCCATAGCGCAGTTCGCCATCGCCGTCGTACAGCACGGTATACTCGCCTGCCGGGATGGTGTCGGGCGGAAGTTCACCCAGAAAACGGGTTCCTGCCTCGCCGCCATTGAGGTTGGTTGGCCAGCCGTTGGCGTCATAGGCCACCTTGTCCGCTTTCAAGTGCAGGATATTTTCCTGAAACGGGCTGGCGGCGCGGAACAGGTCAACAAACGGGACGCTGCCGTCGTTGTAACTGATTTCATTGGTGTTGATGCCGAGCAGGGTCTCCTGCCGGGGTGCTGACGATTGTGACTGGCCGGTTGGCGGCGGCTGGAACCGTTGCGGCTTGCGCCATTCGTGGTAGAGATACAGCCCCGCTTGCAGCAGGAACAGCAACAGGGCGAGGATCAACAGAATGTTAAGGATTTTTCGCGGCATCCCTTATTCCAGATCATTTTGCGGGATCGGGCGACACCTGCCTGACTGGTGCAAAACTGCGCCGATGGATCGGCGTCGCCCCATGCTCCCGCAACGCTGCCAAATGTTTGGCGGTGCCATACCCTTTATGGCTGGCAAAACCGTACTGCGGATACAGCGCATCCAGCGCCACCAGCTCCGCATCCCGCGCCACTTTCGCCAGAATGGAGGCCGCGCTGATTTCCGCCACCGTAGCGTCCCCGCCGACAATCGCTTCCATCCGATATGACAATTGCGGGCAACGGTTGCCGTCAATCCTCACCAGGTCGGGCTGGATGCTTAAACCCTCCAGCGCCCGCTGCATGGCGAGAAACGTAGCTTGCAGGATGTTGATCCGGTCGATTTCCTCCACTTCCGCCCGCCCGAGGCTCCAGGCCAACGCTTTGGCGCGGATTTCCACCGCCAGTTGCTCACGGCGTCTGGCGGTCAGCTTTTTGGAATCATCCAGGCTGCGGATAGGTTTCATTGGGTCAAGGATGACGGCGGCCGCCACCACCGCACCCGCCAGCGGACCGCGCCCGACCTCATCCACCCCGGCGACCAGCATCAGGCTTTCCTTAACACGAACACCGATGCAGGCGGAATGTTCATCAGCACAGTCCCTACCCGCTCAATCCGGAAGCCTTCCTTCTGCAACCGTTCAAACAGGCGCACCTGCCGCACAAATGGCGTATAGCTCATCTGCACGATAGTGGAGCCGCTATTGAGCGCGCCGCGAAATTGTTCGACCAGCCGTTCGGAATAAAACGGCCCAGTCACCGGCATGCAGGACACAACTAGGCACTCCGCCAAACCACTGCTGCTGTCGTCCATCGGTAGGGTGAAAAAATCCTTGGGCAGCAGCGGGACATGCGCGCCAAAACGTTCATGGAACTGACGCACAAACGCCGGATGCTTTTCTATAAACACAAACGGGATGCTGGCCTGGATGAAATACTGCGCCACCACGCCACTGCCGGTGCCGACAAAAACACCCCGCCCGTAGTCCTGGAAAAAGCCCGCCGCTACGGTGAACATTTTCGCCCCGAACTGGTTGCTGGAACTGATCACGGAACCCGTGTGTTTAAGCTTGGTAAGATAAGCCATGGCGTTTTAGTCTTGCTCCTGCGTCTGTAACTGAAAATGCCTAAGGATAACACTGGCCGCGCAGTGGCTCGCATCCTTGCGCAGTTCCCCGTGTAATTCACGAAAGCGTTGCAATATGTACGTGCGGCGCTGTTCCGGCAGGGTAAACAATTGTTCCAGCGCCTGAGCCAGATTGTCCGGCGTAATCGCCTCCTGCAGGAATTCGGGCACGAGTGTCTCATTCGCCAGATTGTTCGGCAAGGTGACAAAGCGGACTTTCAGCAACTTAAAGGTGCGGATAATCCAAGCTGTCAACGGTGCGACCCGGTAAGCCGCCACCATCAGCCTTCCCGCCAGCATGCCTTCCAGCACCGCAGTGCCGGATGCCATCAGGATGTAATCCGCCGCTTGCATCAGCAGGCGCGACTGGCCATCCAACACAGTCAAAGGCAAATCCGGTGCCGCCTGCCGCTGGATATTCTCCAGTTCGGCGCGCAACGCCGGATTGATGGCTGGCGTGACGAACAGCAAATCCGCATGCCTCTGCCGCAATTGCCCAGCAGCCTGCAAAAAGTCGGCAGTCAGGCGGCGGATTTCCCCCTGGCGGCTGCCAGGCAAAATGGCGAGAATGCGCTTGTCCTGTGGAAGCCCAAGCTGTTCCCGCGCTGAATTCCGGCTGGCGTCGAATTTCACCTCATCCGCCAACGGATGTCCAACAAATTCGGCAGTAATCCCATGCTGACGGTAGAAAGCGACCTCAAACGGGAACAAGGTCAACATCAGGTCAATATTGCCCTGCATTTTGCGCACGCGCTTCGCCCGCCACGCCCACACGGACGGGCTGACGTAATGTGTGGTTGGAATTCCGGCGGCATGCAGTTTTGCCGCCAGCGGCAGGTTGAAATCAGGCGCATCCACGCCGATAAACAGGTCTGGCGGATCAAGCCGCCAGCGTTCAAACAAGTGTTTGCGGATGGAAAGCAGTTCCGGCAGGTGGGACAGCACCTCCACCAGCCCCATGACAGAAAGCTTGTCCATGGGAAACAGGCTGTGGCAGCCTGCGGCCTGCATCTCAGGGCCTGCGACGCCCTCAAAGCGGAGATTGGGGCATTGCGCACGCAAAGCCAGGATCAGGCGCGCCGCCAGCAAGTCCCCCGATGCTTCCCCGGCAATGATGGCAATCCGTCGCATGTGTTAACGGATTAGCCCCCGTTGGCTGTTCCGGCAAAAATCCAGCAGCAACTGAATGTCGGCATGTCCGCCATAATCGTGCTCAATTTTGGCCAGCGCTTCCTGTGTGGTCAGGTTTTGACGGTAGAGGACGCGATGGGCGTCCTTGATGCGATGGATGGCGTCCGACGCAAAGCCGCGCCTTTTCAAGCCCTCCAGATTGATGCTGTGCGGTTCGGCAGGCGCACCGGAAACCATGGCATACGGGGGCACGTCCTTGCTGATGGCGGAGCCCATGCCGGTAAAGGCGTGTTCACCGACCACGCAGAACTGATGCACCAGGGTGAAGCCCCCCAGAATGACCCAGTCGCGGATTTCCACATGCCCCGCCAGTGTTGCGCTATTGGCGAAAATGGTGTTGTTGCCGATGATGCAGTCATGGGCGATATGCACGTAGGCCATGATCCAGTTGTCATCGCCGATAACGGTTTTGCCCTTGTCCTGCACCGTTCCGCGATTAATGGTGCAGCACTCACGAATGACATTGCGGTCGCCAATGACCAGCTCGGTAGGCTCCCCCTGATATTTCTTGTCCTGCGGCGCAGCGCCAACGGAGGCGAACTGGTAAACCTGGTTGTCTTCCCCTATCCGGGTCGGCCCGTCGATGACCACATGCGGGCCAATCCGTGAGCCTTTGCCGATCGAGACGTCCGCCCCGATAATGCTGAAAGCGCCAACTTCGACCCCTTCGGCCAATTGCGCCGCAGGATGGATGACCGCCGTTGGATGGATCAGGTTATTCAAACAACATCCTCTTTTTTTGCCGCGCACATGAGTTCCGCCGACACTGCCAGCTTGCCGTCCACCCGCGCCTCAGCATTGAACACCCACATGATGCCCTTGCGCTTGATCAGCTCCACGTGCATTTCCAGTTGATCACCGGGCACCACCGCCTGCTTGAAACGGGCCTTGTCCACCGCCACCAGCAAATACAGCGTGTCCCTCTGCGGTTCTTCACCCATGGTGCGGAAACCCAGCAAACCCGTGGCCTGTGCCATTGCCTCGATGATCAGCACACCCGGCATGATCGGCTGGTTGGGAAAATGCCCGTTGAAAAACGGTTCATTGGTCGTAACATTCTTGATCGCCTTCAGATACTTGCCAGCTTCAAACTCCAGTACGCGATCCACCAACAGGAACGGGTAACGGTGTGGAAGATAGTTTTTGATGTCGTTAACGTTCATCATGCCCATAGCGGCTTAATTACTCCCTTTGTCTTGCAAAACCGCCAGTTGCCTTTCCAACTCCTGCAGGCGGCGCGCTAGTTTATCTAACTGGTTAAAACGCACGGCGTTCTTACGCCAGACAGCATTGTCCACCACGGTGGTGCCGGAAGAATATACCCCCGGTTTGGTAAGCGAATGGGAAACCAGGCTGGTGCCCGTCACCACCACATTATCAGTAATGTCCAAATGCCCAGCAATCGCCGACATGCCGCCAATTTGGCAATAACGGCCAATCCGGACGCTGCCTGCCACAGCGGTGCAAGCCGCCATCGCAGTATGTTCGCCAATTTGCACGTTATGGGCGATTTGCAGCAAATTGTCCAGCTTGACGCCATCGCCAATAATGGTTGAGCCCATTGCTGCGCGGTCAATGCAGGTGTTGGCACCAATTTCGACATCGTTGCCGACCACAACATTGCCAACTTGGGGAATCTTGAACCAAGCCTTGCCATCAGGGGCAAAACCGAAACCATCCGCACCCAGCACCGCCCCAGCATGGATAATGCAGCGCTTGCCAATTTCCGTACCAGGGTACAGCGTCACATTGGGATACAAACGGCTGTTTTCACCAATCCGGCAATCCCGGCCAATGACGCAGCCAGCCTCAATGATGACGCCGGAGGCAATCCGCGTTCCCGACTCAATCACGACCTTGGCACCAATGCTGCACAAGCCTGCCAATTCGGCATCTTCAGCAATCACAGCAGAAGGGTGGATCCCGGCATTTGGAGGCGGCGATGAATGCAGCAAGGTGACAGCTTTGGCGTAAGCAAGGTAAGGGTTCTGGTTGACCAGACAATCACCCCGATAGGTTTCCGCCAGATCGGGGGGCAGAATCAGCGCGCTGGCGTGTGAAGTTTCAAGGAAATGGCGGTATTTGGCGCTACGGACGTAACTAAGCTCACCAGCCTGCGCCTTCTCGATCGAAACCACGGCGTGCAGGCGCAATTCCGCATTGCCTTGCAGGCGGGAGCCTGTGTAATCAGCCAACGCCTGTAGGGAATGACCTTCATCCATGTTTTTATTCCTTTTTCTCGGCATCCGCAGGAACAGTGGCCGACTGCTGCTGGAATTTTGCTTCCAGATGCTGCATCACCTTCGCGGTGATGTCGATCCTGATGCTGGCAACAATATAGTTGGTTTCACGCAAGACAATGTCAATCTGCTCACGTTCACGCACTTCGCCTATCGCCTGGACAATTGTGTTTTGCAGGTCATCCAGGGCCTGGTCTCGGGCGGCGCGGACCTCCTCCCGATAATCCTCCATTTCGCGCGAATATTTGCGTTGGCGATCGCGCAATTCGCGTTCACGCTTTACCCGCTCCTCTTCCGAAACCGCATCGGACAGCGATTTCAATTCTTCTTCCAACTGCACAATGGTTTTTTCTTCGGTCTTGAGCTTTTCATCGCGTGGCACAAAATCCGCTTTCAGCTTGGCGGTGGCGGCTTTCGATTGGGGTGACTCACTCATTAAGGTAGAAAAATTAACCACCGCAATCCGCACTGGAGCCGTTGCATCATCCGCAACCGCAGGCCCCAACATGACCAGCAGCAACATGCCCATTGCAGGCCATTGGCCGTAACATCTGATCAAGCTGAAAATTCGTTTCATCATGAAGTTAGAAAGATGCCCCGATACTGAATTGCACCTTTTGCTCCTTGTCGCCGTCTTTGGAATTCAGGGGTTTGGCGTAACTGATTTCAAACGGGCCGATCGGCGATAACCAAGTGGCCCCGACGCCCGCTGAATAACGTATCTCATCCGCCTTGAAATCCCCGCTGTTCTTGAAGACGTTGCCGCCATCCACAAATGTGCTCATCTTCAGATTCTTGGCGTCGTCCATAAATGGTGCCGGGAACTGGAGTTCAGCCGTGCCGGTGACGGTGAAATCCCCTCCGATTGGGTCGTCCTTTTCATCGCGCGCGCCCAAACTGTTCTGCTCGAAACCACGCACGCTATTGATGCCGCCTGCATAGTATTTGTCAAAGAATGGCACTTCATCCAACTTGCCGGAAGCATTGCCGCCGCCTACCCTGCCCTTGACCGCAAACGTAATGTCATCGTTCACCGGCGTGTAAATGGCACCGTCATAGCTCAGTTTCTGGTATTGCAGATCGCTGCCGGGGGCGTTGGCTTGCAAAGAAACACGATGGCGCTGGCCTTCGGTTGGGAAAATGGTGCGGTTCCGGGTGTCATGCACATAACTGACGGTGACGGGAACCTGTGTGTACTGGTCGCCATTGGTGGCGACAAAATCCTTGATGCGTTGCGCCGGGTCAGAACCCATCACCACCTCACGTTTTTCCGCCCCCACACTGGCGTAAATGGAGTCGTGCTCACTGATCGGCACCGTATAGTTGACGTTGCCGCCATAACGGTTGGTGGCATAGTTGGCAATGTCTTCCTGGCTGGCATCATATTTCTTGTAATAGGTGCTGAAGCCACGGCTGACGCCATCCGGGGTGTAATAAGGGTTGGTGTAACTGATGCTGTAGTCCTTGTTCACCTTGCTGTTGTCAACATTGACATCCAGTTGCTTGCCCGTCCCCATGAAATTGTCTTGGTTCAGGTTGATGTTGAACAACACGCCCTGAGACTGGGAATAACCTGCACCAACCCGGAACTGGTTGGAGGAACGCTCCTTGACCGTCACAATCAGGTCAATTTGGTCATCGGTGCCCGCGACAGGTTCGGCTTCAATGCTGGCGTCCTCAACATAGGGCAAGCGCTCAAGCCGGGTCTTGGAACGCTCCACCTGTTCCTTGGAAAACCAGGAACTTTCCATCTGGCGCAGTTCGCGACGGTACACTTCGTCCCGGGTGCGGTTGTTGCCGCGGATATCGATCCGGCGCACGTAGGTGCGTTTGCCCTGATCCACGCCCAAGGTGATGCCAACCTGTTTGTTGGCTTCATCGAATTCCGGGGTCGCCGTGATCTTGGTAAAGGCATAACCTTGTGCCCCCAGTTTGCTGGCCAGATTTTTACGGGTTTCCTCCAGCGCCTTCTGCGAGAAGACATCGCCCTTGTGAATCTTGACCGCCTCGGCCAACTGCGGCTGCGACAAGCCAGGGTTGCCCGCCACGCTGACATTGCCGATCCGGTACTGCTCGCCCTCATGCACGCCGACCGTCAGGTAGATGTCCTTTTTATCCGGCGTCATCGAGACATCGGCAGAAGTGATTTCAAAGTTGATGTAGCCACGGTCACGGTAGAAGGAGGTCAGCGAATCCAAATCCCCAATCAGCTTTTCGCGTGAATACTTGTCGCTACTGCTGAAAAACGGGATTGAAAACCCGCCACTCGGGCCGGATTCCAGCTGTTTCAGCAAAACCGCCTCAGGGAAGGCTTGGTTGCCGACAATCCTGACTTTTTGGATCCGCGCAACATTGCCTTCGTTGATGGTGATATTGACGGCAACCCGGCTGCGCGGAAGGGTGTCAACGGTGGTTTTTATGTCAACCGCGTAATACCCCATGCCCTGATATTGTTCCTGCAACTCCTTTTGGATGGTGACCAACGCCGCCTTGTCCAGCGTATCACCCTTGCTGATATTGCTCAGCTTCAGGACTTCCAGCAATTTATCGGTCGGAATTTTATGGTTGCCCTTGATATTGATTTCACCAATGGCAGGGCGCTCAACCACCGTCACCACCAGCACATCACCACGGCGGCCAAGTTGCACATCATCAAACAATCCGGTCTGGAACAAAGCGCGGATGGCCTCAGCCGATTGCCGGTCATCAAACGGTTCGCCGACACGGGCAGGCAGGTAATTCAGCACCGTACCCGCAGCGACCCGTTCCAAGCCATTCACCTCAATATCGCGCACCACAAACGCAGCCGCCAACACAGTATGGGAAACAGCCAGCAAGCAGCCCAGAGCAGAAAGTCCAAGTATGTGTTTTTTCATAATTAATTTAATAACCGTGTGAAATCGTTATACAAGGCAAGCATCATCAATCCGGCAATGATCGCCATCCCTACGCGGAAGCCGACAGCTTCCGTTTCTGCTGAAACAGGGCTGCCTTTTATTAGTTCAATCAAGTAATACAGCAAATGCCCCCCATCCAGCATAGGGATGGGCAAAAGGTTCAACACACCGAGGCTGACGCTGACAATCGCCAGAAACCCCAGGTAATAGGTCAGGCCGATGGAGGCTGACAGACCGGCAAATTGGGCAATCGTCACCGGCCCACTGATATTTTTCAAATTAACTTCGCCGGTGAGCATACGCCCCATCAGTTTTAAAGTCACCACCGACATCTGCCAGGTTTTGGCCGCGCCACGCCAGATGGATTCCACCGGGCCAAACGACTCGATAAAATAGACTTTGTCCAGCAAGGCTTTTGGTGGGCTTTCCAACTGTGCGCCAATGGTGGCGGTTTTGGCACCTGTTTGCGGATTGATGCTTGGCGTCACGGTTGTCGCCAACTGCTGGCCAGCCCGCTCAATTTGCAGGGTGACAGGTTCTTTGGCATGGGACTGGATGTACATAATAAAATCACGGCCGCCAGCCGGTTTGACATCATTCATGCGCAGAATTTTGTCTTTCGCCTGTAACCCTGCCTGCGCCGCCGGAGTGTCCGGCAAAACCCCATGCACCACCACATCATAAGGCGGCAACCAAGGATTAATGCCGACTTTGTCCAACGTGCCGGATTCCTCCTTGAACAGGAGCACATTTTGCAAATCCAAATGACGCTGAACTTGTGCGCCATCCGGCGTGTTGACATTGAACAGCAATTGCGGGGATTTCAGGTATTCCTCCACCAGCAACATGCGCATGTCTTCCCAAGAGGGGGTTTCAACGCCATTGATGGCGGTCACCAGATCGCCAGGCTGGAAACCGGCCTGGGCAGCAGGCGAACCTTTGCTGACATCAACATAGGGGCGCATGGCGTCTTGGCCAACCATAAACACCAGCGCATAAACCACCACCGCCAGCAGAAAATTGGCGACAGGCCCAGCCACCACGATCGCCGCCCGCTTCCACAACGGTTGCCGGTTGAATGCACGCGGCAGTTCCTCAGCGGGAATGACATAGCCCTCTTCGCATTCGCGCTCGTCCAGCATCTTGACGTAACCGCCGAAAGGCAAAGCCGACAATACATATTCCACCTTGTCGGCGTCACGGGAAATGCGCCGCAACAAGGGCCTACCGAAACCGATGGAAAAACGCAGCACCTTGACGCCAAGCCTGCGGGCGACCCAGAAATGGCCGAATTCATGCACTGTCACCAGCACACCTATCGCCACCAAAAATGCAGGAATAATAATCAGCAAGTTCATGTCAGTGTATTTTCTTGTTTTTTATCCAGAATAGTGAACGCGCGCGGCTTTCCTCATCCTGAACAAGTATGTCATCAAGCGTCATTGGCGTGCCTGCCGAAGCCTGCCGCATGACCTCACGTACCAGCAAGGGAATGTCAGTAAAACCGATCTCCCTTCCCAAGAATGCTTTTACCGCCTCTTCATTGGCGGCGTTCAATGCAATCGTGGCGTAACCGCCGCGCCCATGTGCCTCGTAGGCCAATGGCAAGCATGGAAAACGCCCCACATCCGGGCGCTCGAAATCCAGGCGCGCGGTAGCGAACAAATCCAGAGGAGCCACCCCGGAAACCAACCGTTCCGGCCAGCCAAGCGCATAAGCAATCGGGGTGCGCATGTCCGGATTGCCCAATTGGGCCAATACCGAACCATCATTATAGGACACCATGGAATGGATAGTGCTTTGCGGATGCACCACCACTTCCACCCGCTCCGCTGGCAACCCAAACAACCAACAAGCTTCGATCACCTCCAACCCTTTGTTCATCAAGGTGGCGGAATCAACAGAAATTTTTTGCCCCATTGACCAATTCGGATGCGCCACCGCCTGTTCCGGGGTCACGCCCACCAGATCGCTGGCCGCCCAGCTGCGGAAAGGCCCGCCAGAAGCTGTCAGTAAAATTTTTTCCACGCCATTCTTGCCGTCTGCGGGCAGGCATTGGAAAACGGCGTTGTGTTCACTGTCAATTGGCAGCAGCTCCGCGCCATGTTCATGCACGGCATCAATGAACAATTGCCCGGACATGACCAGCGCTTCCTTGTTCGCCAGCATGACCCGCTTGCCCGCCCGCGCCGCCGCCAATGTCGGCACCAAACCAGCCGCACCGACAATCGCCGCCATGACGTAATCGGCTTCCGGACAACTGGCAACCGTTTCCAGCGCTGCCGTCCCCGCCAGCACCACAACCTCACTTCCTGCCGCCCGTAAGCGCTTCGCCAGCGTTTCTGCCGCCGCTGCGTCAACCATGACCGCATAACGTGGCTGGAACTTCAGGCACTGCGCATACAAGCGTTCGACATTATGATTGGCGGTTAGTGCGACAACATGAAAACGTTCCGGATGACGCGCCAGCACATCCAGCGTGCTGACGCCGATGCTGCCGGTCGCGCCCAAAATGGCGATGCCCTTGGAAGTCATAGATGCCCCAACCCCAGCAATCCCAGCGCAAACAGGGGCGCTGCGGCCAACAGCCCATCAACACGGTCAAGGATGCCACCATGCCCTGGCAGGATCTGGCCGCTGTCCTTGACCCCCGCCTCACGCTTCAGCAAACTTTCAAACAGGTCGCCCGCCACGGACATCAACACCACAAACATGGACAGCACGACAAACCACACCTCTTTACCTGCGGGAAGATTTAGCCAGAACAACCCCAGCACGGCCCATACCGCCGTCGCTAGCACCGCACCTGATACGCCCTCTTTGGTTTTCCCCGGACTTAAATCCGGCGCCAGCTTGTGCCTGCCGAACCTGCGCCCGGCAAAGAACGCCGCCGTGTCGGCAATGGCGACCAACATGATCAAATAAATGACGTAGGAATAGTGCATGATGTGCAATTGCATCAGGGCATACCAAGCAGGCAGCAGCACGAAAATGCCGGAAAGACGCATGGCGAGGGCGTGCTTCTTGTAAAACCCGGCATTATGCGGATAAATTTTCAGCGCAACCAACACCGCCAGCCATACGGGGACACTGACAGCCAGCACCAATACAGGCACCGGCTTAATGAACACCAATGGAATGGAAGCCAGCAAGATCATCATGGCTCCCGCCATGCGCTTTTCCGGCAGATAACAACCTGTCAGCCCGGCCCACTCCCAAGCACCCAGCCCCACGATAAAAACCAGGGAAAACAGCCCAAACAAATCGGTGGGCAGGAAGCAGATGCCAGCAAACACCAACAAGATCAGCACCAGCCCTGTAATAATCCGCTGTTTAAGCATGTTGCCCTCCCGCTATCTGTTCACCTGTCATGCCGAAACGCCGTTGCCGTTGGGCAAAATCCCTAAAGGCTTCATGCAGGCATTTTTCATCGAATTCCGGCCATAATACATCCGTGAAATACAATTCCGCATACGCCAGTTGCCACATCAGGAAATTACTGATGCGTTTTTCCCCGCCCGTGCGGATAAACAGATCTGGATCAGGCAATCCCCCCGTGACCAGCAAGCGGCCAAACGCATCCTCATCCAGCATATCCGCCGCCATGCCATCC
The DNA here is from genome assembly GCF_035668035.1 of Candidatus Thiothrix phosphatis. NCBI lineage: Bacteria > Pseudomonadati > Pseudomonadota > Gammaproteobacteria > Thiotrichales > Thiotrichaceae > Thiothrix > Candidatus Thiothrix phosphatis. The sequence continues at coordinate 16,846 of NZ_JAYMYJ010000114.1, forward strand.
GCCGTAACGTCCCTAATGGCTTTGCGCACTGCCTGAAGGACATCCCAGCGTCCGCCATAATTGGCGGCGATCAGCAAGGTCATGCCATTGCACGTAGCTGTCATGGCCTCAACCTGCTGGATTTTTTCCTGTAAACTGGTAGGGAACCCACTAGTGTCGCCAATAAAACGCATCCTGACATTGTGCCGAAATAAAGCGACAGATTCGCGCTCTAGCGCAGACATGAACAGCGACATCAGGCCGCTGACTTCATCCTCAGGGCGCTTCCAGTTTTCGCTGCTGAAAGCAAATAAGGTCAGGCATTCCACGCCAGCGTTACTGCACGCGCGAATCACCTTGCGGGCAGACTCCACGCCCCGGTGATGCCCCATCAGACGGGGCAGGAAACGGGCTTTCGCCCAACGTCCATTCCCGTCCATTACAATGGCGACATGCCGGGGCACAGCGTCATCTTGTGTTGTCGTTGTCATTCGAGCCCCATCCATTGCCACGGCTGCCCCCGATGGGACGCCGCAGCCATCATACTTCCATCAGTTCCTTTTCTTTCTTTTCCAGCACCCCTTCAACTTCCTTGATATAGCGGTCAGTCAGTTTCTGAATATCTTCCTCCGCACGACGCGCTTCGTCCTCGGAGATTTCCTTATCTTTCAACAAAGACTTGAAGTCGGAGTTGGCGTCACGGCGGATATTGCGGATGGCGACACGCGCGCTTTCCGCCTCACCCTTGACCACCTTGACAAAATCGCGGCGCCGCTCCTCCGTCAATGCAGGCAACGGCACCCGGAGAATGTTGCCGTCATTGGTTGGGTTCAAGCCAAGATTGGAGGTAAGAATAGCCTTTTCGATCTTGTTGAGCATTGGCTTCTCCCACGGCGTCACCTTCAAGGTGCGGGCATCTTCCACACCGACATTGGCGACCTGGCCGATAGGCGTTTCCGTACCGTAATAATCAACCGTCACTTGATCCAACAGGCTGGGATGCGCCCGTCCCGTGCGGACTTTCGCCAAATCGTGTTTCAGGGCTTCGATGCTCTTCTGCATCCGTTGATCCGCATCTTGTTTGATTTCTTCAATCATCGACTAAACCTCAACCAAAGTTCCAACAGGCTCGCCGCAGACAACCGCAGCAAGCGCCCCCGGCGCGAACATGTCAAATACACCGAGAGGAAGTTTGTTATCGCGGCACATGACCATGGCCGTCAGATCCATCACACCCAGCTGACGCTGGATCGCGTCATCGAAGGATAACCGATCGAAGCGTTTCGCCGCAGGATTTTTTTTCGGATCAGCATCATAAATGCCATCCACCTTGGTTGCCTTCAGCAACAAATCGCATTGCAATTCCACTGCGCGCAAACTCGCGGCGGTGTCAGTGGTGAAAAACGGGTTGCCTGTGCCTGCCGCACAAATAACCACATTGCCGGACTCCAGATAACGGCGGGCCTGATGGGCGGAATAACGTTCGCCGACTTGGTCAATGCCCAATGCCGTCAGCACCCGGCAGGAGCCCCCCAGTTTTTCAAGCGCGTCCTGCATTGCAAGGGAGTTCATCACGGTGGCCAGCATACCCATCTGGTCGCCGCGCACCCGATCCATGCCCTTTTCCGCCAACCCCGCGCCACGGAACAGGTTGCCGCCGCCAATGACAATGGCGACCTCCACCCCGGAACGTTGCACCTCCAGCGCCTCGCCCGCCACACGGTAAAGAATCTCAGGATCAATGCCGGAATCCTGGCTGCCCAACAAAGCTTCGCCACTCAGCTTGAGAAGGATGCGGCGGAAACGGGTTGCAGAAGGGATATTGGTTGTCATACATGCGCCTGCCAGTCAATAAAATCGATGCATTTATACAGGGGACAGAAAAAAGGGGCAACCTGTGCCCCTCTTTTTGCAAAAGACCCTAAAGCCTTATTCAATTGCCTGCCGCAGCCGCCTGTGCAGCCACTTCGTCGGCAAAGTTTTCCTGTTTCTTTTCGATGCCTTCGCCCACTTCCAGACGCACAAACTGGCTGACGGTAGCGCTTTTGGACGCCAGCAGGTCGCCAACAGTCTGATCCGGGTTCATGATAAACGGCTGGCCAACCAAGGTGATCTCACCCAGGAATTTTTTCATGCGCCCTGCCACCATCTTTTCTGCAATCTCACGCGGCTTGCCGCTTTGCATGGCGATGTCGATCTGGATCTCGCGCTCACGCTCAACCACTTCAGCCGGTACGCCGGACTCATCCACGCACACCGGACGGCTGGCGGCAATATGCATGGCCACATGCTTGCCAGTTTCACCCTCACCGCCGTTCATGCAGACGACAACGCCAATCTTGGCACCGTGCTGGTAAACAGAAATCTGCCCATCGCCCGCATCCACCAATTCAAAACGGCGCACCTGGATGTTTTCACCAATTTTTGCGATCAGAGCCGTGCGGCTTTCTTCCACTGTCTGGCCGTTCGGCAGCTTCAGCGCGGACAGGGCGGCAACGTCCGCTGGCTGATTGGCCAGGGTGGCTTCACCAACCGCATTGGCGAATTCGACAAAATTGCTGTCGTTGGCCACGAAGTCGGTTTCACTGTTGATTTCAACAATCGCAGCTTTTTGCGCATTAGCGGAAACGGCGACGACCACACGGCCTTCCGCCGCAATACGGCCAGCTTTTTTATCGGCTTTGGCGGCACCGGATTTGCGCATCAGGTCGATGGCGGCTTCCATGTCACCATTGGTTTCAGTCAGGGCTTTTTTGCATTCCATCATGCCTGCGCCTGTGCGTTCGCGCAGTTCCTTAACCATTGCAGCACTAATTGCCATTAGAATAACTCCTTGGAATCTTTACTCAGGGGCCTTGGCTTATTCGCCAGCCTCGTCAGTGGTTGACTCTTCTACAGCAGCAGCATCTTCAGCTGCTACGGCAATTTCAGCTTCTGGTGAAATCGCCGCCGCCACATGGCCTTCATTGACAGCGTCAGATGCGGCTGAAACGTACAGTTGGATGGCGCGGATGGCGTCATCGTTGCCTGGAATCACGTAATCAATGCCTTCCAGGGAGTTGTTGGTGTCAACGACGCCAATGACCGGAATGCCCAGTTTGTTTGCTTCCTGTACGGCGATTTTTTCATAGCCGACATCAATCACGAAAACCGCGTCAGGCAGGCCGCGCATATCCTTGATGCCGCCCAAGCTGCGCTCCAGCTTTTCGGTTTCGCGGGTCAGCATCAGGACTTCTTTCTTGTTGAGTTTCTGGAAAGTGCCGTCTTCAGCCATTTTTTCCAGATCCTTCAAACGGCGGATGGATTGCTTGACCGTCTTGAAGTTGGTCAGCATCCCACCCAACCAGCGATGGTTGACATAAGGCATTTTGCAGCCAGCCGCCGCATCCTGCACCGCTTCACGCGCAGAACGCTTGGTGCCGACGAACAAGATTTTGCCGCCTTTCGCCGCCAGCTTGCCAATGAAATTGGTTGCGTCATTAAACATCGGCAACGTCTGCTCGAGGTTAATGATGTGAATTTTGTTGCGCTCACCAAAAATGAACTGGCCCATTTTAGGGTTCCAGTAACGGGTTTGGTGGCCGAAATGGACGCCTGCTTCCAGCATCTGGCGCATGGTGACTTTAGGCATGGTATGCTCCTGTATCGGGTTATGCCTCCATACATCCCGCCTGCGCAACCTGTTTTTCGGTCAGGCACCCTGCGCGACGTGTCGATGTATGTGTGGATTTAAAAAATGTAAAACTATTTGCGGAAAACGCGGGCGCTTTATACCATGAAACGCTTTTGAGTGCTACCGGGAAGAGCGAATAATGGCAAAAGCAGAAAGAGACCAGAGCATAACAATCAAAACGGCGGAAGAAATCGCCAAAATGCGGGTAGCGTGCCAACTGGCGGCGGAAGTTTTGGAAATGATCGCCCCCCACGTAAAGCCGGGCGTCACCACGGGCGAACTGGATCAGATTTGCCACGATTATATTGTCAATGTGCAACAGGCCATTCCTGCGCCCTTGCATTATGGCGAGCCACCCTTTCCCAAATCCATCTGCACCTCCGTCAACCATGTCATTTGCCACGGCATTCCGGGCGACAAGAAACTCAAGGAAGGCGATGCCCTCAATATTGACATCACGGTCATCAAGGATGGCTACCACGGCGACACCAGCAAAATGTTCCATGCCGGGGAACCGACCGTGGCGGGCAAGCGCCTGAGCGCCATCACCCAGCAATGCCTGTACCTCGGCATCCTGGAAGTCCGCCCCGGCGCGCCACTGGGCAACATCGGCAAAGTCATCCAGAAATACGCCCACGCCAACCGCTACACGGTGGTGGAAGAGTTCTGCGGGCACGGCGTCGGCAGCCGTTTCCATGAACCGCCGCAAATCCTGCATTATTACAGCAAGGACAGCGACAAAATCCTGATGCAGCCGGGCATGATTTTCACCATCGAACCCATGATCAACCAAGGCAAACGCCACCTGAAAATCCTCCCGGACCAATGGACAGCCGTCACCAAGGACCACAAGCTGTCGGCGCAGTGGGAACACACCATCCTGGTGACGGATGACGGCTTTGAAATCCTTACCCTGCGCGCCGAAGAAGCAGGCTGGCGCTCCACCTTATGATACCGAACAATCCCCTGCTGGAAGTTTACAACGACCTGCTCGAGCGCAACGACTTGCAGGTTGCGGACTACTCCCAGGCCATCCGCGAGGCGCGCAAACGGCTGGGCGCGGAATTCCATGCCGGGCAGGACATCCGCACCCTGCTTTACCAACATACCCAGTTCATTGATGCCCTGTTGCAGCATTTATGGAACCTCAATGACATTTCCCGGCAACAGCGGGCGACCCTAGTCGCGGTCGGCGGCTATGGCAGGCAGGAACTGCACCCGGCCTCCGACATCGACGTGATGATCCTGCTGACCACCGCGCCCAGCGAAACCTGCCGCGAACACCTGTCCGCCTTCATCACCTTGCTGTGGGATATTGGCCTGGATGTCGGCCACAGTGTGCGCACGTTGGAAGAATGCGTGGAAACCGCCTGCGGCGACCTGACCGTCATCACCAACCTGATCGAGGCCCGCTTTCTGGGCGGGAACGAAACCCTGTTCTTCGCCCTGCGCAACGCCACCAACCCGGCCAGCATGTGGAACAGCCGCGAGTACTTCCAGGCCAAACTGGAAGAATTGCAGAAACGCCACCAAAAATACGGTGACACCTCCCATCGCGTCGAACCCAACCTGAAGGATGGGCGCGGCGGCCTGCGCGACATCCAGACCATCAGCTGGGTCACGCAACGCGAATACGGCACGTTTTCCCTACAGGAGCTGTACGAAAACCACCTGTTGGAGCACGACGAATATGAAACCCTGCGTGAAGGCCGCCTGTTCCTGTGGCGCATCCGCTTCGTCCTGCACGAACTGGCCGGGCGCAAGGAAGACCGCCTGCTGTTCGACTACCAACGCAGCCTGGCGCACACCTTCGGCTACACCGACGACACCCACAATGTGGGCGTGGAAGCCTTCATGCAGCGCTACTACCGCACCATCACCGAGTTGGAGCGCCTCACCGACATGCTGATGGGGATTTTCCGCGAGCGCATCCTGACCCTGCACCCGCCGCCGCCGGAAATGCTGGGCGAGTGGTACCAGAAACGCGGCAACCTGATTTCAGTGCTTTCGCCGGATGTATTCGTGCTGTACCCGACCGCGCTGCTGGAAATCTTCCTGCTGCTGCAAATGACGCCGGGCGTCAACGGGCTGACCTCCGGCACCATCCGCCTGATCCGCCGTAACCTGCACCGCATTGATGCCAGCTTCCGGCAGCAGGCCCGCCACCGGCAACTGTTCATGCAGATCCTGCGACAGCCCAAAGGCATCACCTTCGTCATGCGCCTGATGAACCGTTACGGCATCCTGGCGGCATACATCCCGGTCTTCGCCAATATCGTCGGGCGCATGCAATACGACCTGTTCCACATGTACACGGTGGACGAGCACACCCTGTACGTGGTGCGCAACCTGCGCCGCTACAGCACCTCCCTCGGCGCACAGGAGCTGCCGCTATGCGCCGAAGTGTTCAAGACCTTGCGCAACCCAGAATTGCTGTATCTGGCCGGGCTGTTCCACGACATCGCCAAAGGGCGGCGCGGCGACCACTCCGAACTTGGGGCTGCCGACGCCTACAGTTTCTGCCGCGAACACAGCCTCAACCTGCATGACGCTTCACTGGTCAGCTGGCTGGTGCGCAACCACCTGCTGATGAGCATGACCGCGCAGCGCAAGGACATCAGCGACCCGGATGTCATCTTCGAATTTGCCGGGCATGTGGCCTCGCAAAGCCGCCTCGACTGCCTGTTCCTGTTGACGGTGGCGGATATCCGCGGCACCAACCCCAAACTGTGGAACGGCTGGAAACAGGCGTTGCTGCACGAGCTTTACCATTCCACCCGCCGGGTCTTGCAGAACCGCACCCTGCACTCACGCGAAAGCGCCCTGCTGATCGAGGAAAAACGCCGCGCCGCGCTGGAGCAACTGGTGCAGGAAGACTTCACGGAAGCAGAATGCCTCAACCTGTGGGGGCAATTTGGAACCGATTACCACCTTCAGCACTCTGTGGAAACGGTGCTCTGGCATACCCGCCATATCCTCACCGAAGCGCCGCGCAAACCGACCCTGATCCATATCCGCCACACCGTCTCGCGCAGCAGCAATGTTCTGTTCGTCTACACCAAAGACCGGGATGACCTGTTCTCGCGGGTGGTTTCCTCCCTGGAGCAGCTCAACCTCAATGTCGTGCAAGCGCGCTTTGTCTCCACCACCACCAGCTTCAACCTGTACACCCTGCATATCCTGGGGCCGGACAACCAGCTCATCATCAGCGACATTGACCAACAGCACATCATCGACACGCTGGCGGAAAACCTCGCCAGGGAAAAGCCGCGCCACGCTGTCCACCGCACACCGCGCATCCTGCGCAATTTTGATGTGCCGACGCGTGTTTCCTTCAACCAGCAGCCAGAAAAAAACCTGACATTGCTGGAAATCAACGCCGGTGATATGCCAGGGCTACTTTCGCGGATGGGGAACGCAATGGACAAGCTCGGCATCCGCGTGCATAACGCCCGCATCAACACGTTGGGGGAACAAGCGCAGGATATTTTCTATGTCACAACGCGCGACGGCACCATGATTACCCAAGAGGCGCAACAGAAGCATATCCGGAAAGTGCTGGAGCAGACGTTGAAAGGGGGATAGAACCAAAAAAGCCAGCATCGATTGACCTATAAGAAATCATCGAAGTTGGCTCCCTTGCCCATTTGGCTTACTGGAAAATACCCATCAGCCTGCCAGCCGCACCTGCTGATAATCATCGCCCTGCATTTCGTTCAAGCGGCTCAACGCCCGCTGGAACTCAAATTTCAGCTTGTGCCCCTGATACAGGTTTTCCAACGCAATGGTGGTGGAAAAAATGAACTGGACATTGCGGTCATACAGCTCATCAATCAGATTGAGGAAGCGCCGCGCTGCCTCCTCATGCTCTTCGGTCAGCACATGCAAGCCAGACAGCATAATATAGTTAAAGCGTTCCGCCAGCTCAATGTAGTCGCGGGTGGAGCGCGCCGTTTCGCATAAGGAGCTGAAATCAAACCAGACAATATTTTCCGACAGGCGATGGGTCGGCAGGTTACGGCCCTGCACTTCGATGTCTTGGCCGACTTCCACCGCGCCAGTCGCCAGCTCCGCGAAGCACTTTTCCAGTTCGTGCTCCACCAGGATGGCATCATCGTCTTCCAGAAAGCTGTCATGGCTGATTTTCTTCAGCATGCGGTAATCGATCTTATTGTCCAGCTCGACCACATGGGTATGTCTTTTCAGCAGCGCAATAGCAGGTAGAAAACGTTCACGCTGCAAGCCGTTCAGGTACAGGTCGTCCGGAATCCGGTTGGAGGTCGTCACCAGGGTGACGCCATTTTTGAACATGGCGTCCAGCAAACCGTGCAGCAGCATGGCGTCGACAATATCCATCACATGGAATTCGTCGATACAGAGCAGGCGCACTTCCCGCCCCAGTTGCGCCGCCAGCGTATCCAGCGGGTTACGGTGATTGGCCAGCTTTTTCAGCTCTTCGTGAATGAAGAACATGAAATGGTGATAATGCATGCGCCGTTTTTCCGCCAGCGGGATGCGCGAATAGAACATGTCCATCAGCCAAGTCTTGCCGCGCCCGACGCCGCCCCACAGGTAGGCGCCGCGCACCGGCTCAATGACGTCCCGCCGTTTGGAAAAAACACCCAGCAGCCCGCGTGAAGGGGGCGCTTCACGCGGTTTGAGCAACTCATTCCAGACTTCCTGCAAAACCTTGATGCCTTCCAGTTGGGCGGGATCCTGCTTGATCTCGCCTTCCCGCACGGCATCCTGATAATGCTTCATTAACGGCATAACGTTCCCTTACCTTCACGATTCAGCAATAATACCCAGGGCCGCATTCACCAGCGCCTGCTGTTGGGCGGCGTGAACCTTGGAGCTGCCTACCGCTGGCGAAGCGGAAGCCGGGCGGCTAGCCACTTCCAGGTGCGCCATGGAACCCAGCACCGCCCGTAGCGACGGCTGGATGCTCAACCATGCGCCCTGGTTCAGCGGCTCTTCCTGGCACCAAACATGCTCCTCAGCGTTTGGATAGTGTCTAAGAATCGTGCACATATCCACTTCCGGGAACGGGTACAGCTGCTCAATCCGCACAATGGCGACATGTTCCAAAGCAGCCTTACGGCGCGCCTCCAGCAGGTCGTAATAAACCTTGCCGCTGCACATGACCAGACGGGTCACTTTTTCCGCTTCGAGTGGGTCGATTTCGCTAATGATGTTTTGGAAACCACGCTCAGTCAGATCCTCAAGGGTGTTCACCGCCATCGGGTGGCGCAGCAAGCTTTTCGGCGTCATCACGATCAGTGGCGTGCGGTAATCACGCAACATCTGACGGCGCAACATGTGGAACGCCTGGGCTGGCGTGCTGGGCACACACACCTGCATGTTGTTCTGGGCGCAAAGCTGCAAATACCGTTCCAAACGCGCGGAAGAGTGCTCCGGCCCCTGCCCTTCAAAACCGTGTGGCAGCAACATGACCAGACCGCACAAACGGCCCCATTTCTGTTCGCCTGAACTGATGAACTGGTCAATGACTACCTGCGCGCAGTTGGCGAAGTCGCCGAATTGCGCTTCCCAAATGGTCAGGGTGTTGGCTTCCGTAGTGGCATAGCCGTATTCGAACCCCAACACTGCTTCTTCGGACAGCAGTGAATCGATGACCACAAATGGCAGTTGAGCCGGGGACAGGTTTTTCAGTGGCACATAGGTTTCGCCCGTTTCCTGTTCATGGAAAACCGCATGGCGATGGAAGAAGGTGCCACGGCCGCAATCTTCACCAGACAAGCGTATTGGGAAGCCTTCTTCAACCAAGGTGGCGTAAGCCAAATTTTCGCAGAAACCCCAGTCCATCGGCTGCTCACCGGCAGCCATTCTCTTCCGGTCAGTGACGATGCGGGCGACACGGGAGTTAAGTTTGAAACCTTCCGGCACAATGGTGAGCTTTTCACCCAGACGTTGAATGGTTTCTTCATCAATAGTGGTGTCGACCGGCATATCCCAGGAACCGTCGACATAGCGTTTCCAGTTGACCGGATGCGGGTTTTGGACTTCGTCCTTGCCCAACAGGTGCGGGACAGTCGGGATGCCATCCGTCAACTGCTGGCGGCAGCGCTGCACCAGCATTTTGGCGTCTTCTTCCGTAATGATCCCTTCCGCCGCTAGCTTTTGCGCATAACGCTCGCGGGTGGTCGGCAGGGAGCGAATCTTGCGGTACATGACCGGCTGGGTTGCGGACGGCTCATCGGCCTCATTGTGGCCATGACGGCGATAGCAGACCAGATCGATGACCACGTCTTTCTTGAAGTGGTTGCGATAATCCAGCGCCAGTTGCGTCACCATCACCACGGCCTCCGGATCGTCGCCATTAACGTGGAAGACCGGGGAGTCGACCATCTTGGCGATGTCGGTGCAGTAATAGGTGGAGCGCGCATCAATCGAGGCGCTGGTGGTGAAGCCCACCTGGTTATTGATGACAATGTGCATGGTGCCGTGGGTGCGGTAACCACGGGTGTCAGCCATCTGCATCATTTCCATATTGACGCCCTGACCAGCGAAAGCGGCGTCGCCATGCAGCACCACCGGCACGATTTTTTCGTAGCCGTTTTCAGCCCAGCGGTCTTGACGGGCGCGCACGGCACCTTCCACCACCGGGCCGACAATTTCCAGATGCGACGGATTGAACGCCATCGCCACATGCACTGGGCCACCCTCCGTTTTCAGGTCGGAGGCGTAACCCATGTGGTATTTGACGTCGCCCGTGCGGCCGGTGTCGGCGTACTTGCCCTCGAACTCGCTGAACAGCATGGCGGGCGACTTGCCCAAGATGTTGACCAGCACGTTCAGACGGCCACGGTGCGCCATGCCGATAACCATTTCCACCGCACCCTTTTTACCGGCGTGCAGGATCATGGAGTTCAGCATCGGAATCAGGCTTTCACCACCTTCCAGCGAGAAACGCTTCTGCCCGACATAGTTGGTGTGCAGGTAGCGCTCCAGGCCTTCCGCCACTGTCAGGCGATCCAGGATGTCAATTTTTTCTTCCTTGTTGAAGGAAGGCGTGGCGCGGATGGACTCCAGGCGCTGCTGAATCCAACGCTTCTGTTCGGTGCTGGTGGTATGCATGTATTGCGCGCCAATAGAGCCACAGTAGGTGGCCTCCAGCAGGGAAATGATGTCACGCAGCTTCATCTGGTCAGCGGTGAACAAGGAGCCTGTATTAAACGCAACATCCAAATCTTGTTCGGTCAAGGAGTGGTATTCGAGCGTCAACTCTTTAACAAAGCGGGGGGCATTCTCGTCCAACGGGTTGGTGCGGGCATGGAAATGCCCTTGAACGCGGTAGGCGTTAATCAACTGCAACACTTTGACCTGTTTGCGCTCATGCTCCAGATCTACGGAGCCGCCTGAACTTGCCGCCACAAATGCCTGAGGCTTGGCCGCGTAAGCGCGAAAATAGTCCTTAACCTGCGAATGGCGGGCATCACGTCCATGGCCGTTGACCTGCGGCAGCTCATCGAAATACTGCTGCCAGCTTGCCGGAACGGAATCTGGTTCTTCTAGGTAACGCTCGTACATCTCCTCCAAATAGATAACGCTGTTACCGTCAAGTTGTGTGTCCGCATTCCAGGCCGCTGCCTGACCGTCTCCTTTATTCATGTCTCCAACCTGCATTGATGGTAAATATCCAATATTCAGACTTGACGCAGTGCAACAAAATAGTGCATTGTCGACACTTTGGCGTCCGGCAGTGCATTACAAGCTGTCAACTGGGTCAAACCCCGTCATTTTTTCATTATAGTGTCGACATTATAACTCCAAAGTGTCAACAATGTCAGGATGTTTTACTTGAAAAAACGCTCTTTCGCGGTATTATTGTCAACATAAACTACAAGATGTCGACAAAACGAGGAGCACCATGGCCTTTTCTAGTGCATGCAAACTACAGGATCCGGTGACGATCGCGGACAAGTTGTTCCTTGATTTACGGCGCGCCATTTTGGTGGGTGAAATTCCTGCCGGAAAAAAGATCAGCGAGCCAGAATTGGCCGCTTCCTATGGCGTCAGCAGGGGTTCCTTGCGGGAAGCTATCGGCAAACTGGAAAATTGTAATTTGGTGACGCGCAAGCCCAATATTGGGGCGCGTATTATTGGTTTCTCCACACCACAGTTGATAGAGATTTATCAGATTCGCGAGGCGATGGAAGGCATGGCTGCACGATTGGCGGCTGAAAACATGTCCGAGGAAGAAATCGACCGCCTCAATGCCATTCTGGAGCGCCACAAGCTGGAAATCGAACAACATCAAGGCTATTCCCAGGAAGATGTTGACCTTGATTTCCACTTCAGCATTATCCAGGGCAGCAAGAACATACGCCTGATCCGTATGCTGTGTCAGGACTTGTACGATTTGGTGCGGTTTTACCGCTTCCGTCTCAAGTCCGGCTTCCATCGCAGCGAACAGGCGTTTCACGAGCACAACCTGGTCGTGTCGGCCATTGAGCGGCGCGACGGGGAAATGGCGGAGACTTTGATGCGTCACCATATCCGTGCTTCGCGGGATTACGCCCGCAAGATGCTGGAGGCGACCGTGGCGCAAAATGAAGGCTGAATCGGAACCAGGAATTGTCCACCAATAGGGAGCATCCATGAAGAACGCGAGCAACCGACCACTCTCACCACATTTGCAGATATACAAACTACCGCTAACCGGCATCCTGTCGATCACGCATCGCGCCACCGGCGTTGTGTTGGCGATCGGCACCCTGCTGGTAACGTATTGGTTGGCGGCCATTGCAGGAGGCGAGGAGTCATTCAACAGCGCCAACGCCATTCTTGGCTCTTGGTTTGGCAAACTGGTGCTGTTTGGTTGGACTTGGGCGCTGTTCTATCACCTGTCTAACGGTGTCCGCCATTTGTTATGGGACATCGGCTTTGGTTTCGACATCCCAACCGCCAACCTGACCAGCAAGATTGTCGTAGGCGCTTCGTTCGTCCTGACCATCCTGTTATGGATTATTGCCTGATCCCCTGCCTGAGGAATTTGCACGACATGAGTATACTGACACCTTTCAAACGAGCCAGCGGCCTCGGCAGCACCAGTGATGGCGTCAAGCACTGGTGGATGCAGCGCATGACCGCTGTCGCACTGGTTCCCCTGTCATTATGGGTAGCCTTCGCAATTGCTTCCCATGCAGGTGAAGATTACGCCACTGTGGCCGCTTGGTTCGCACAACCCTTCACCACCACCATGCTGATCCTGTTTGTGTTCACCGCATTCCTGCATGCCAGCCAGGGGCTGACCGTGGTGATCGAGGATTACATTCATCATGACGGCGTCAAGGTTACCGCCTTGGTCGGCGTGAAGCTGGTTCTGGTATTGCTGGGAACCAGCAGCGCCCTGAGCATTTTACATACCGCATTTGCAGGCTGATTGAGGGAGCAAACAACCAATGTCCGAATATAAAATCGAACACCATACCTATGACGTGGTTGTCGTAGGCGCTGGCGGCGCGGGCTTGCGCGCCACTTTCGGCATGGCCGTCAAAGGCCTGTCCACCGCCTGCATCACCAAAGTGTTCCCTACCCGCAGCCATACGGTGGCTGCGCAAGGCGGCATGTCCGCCGCCCTTGGCAATATGGGCCCCGACAAATGGCAATGGCACATGTACGACACCGTCAAGGGTTCTGATTGGCTGGGCGACCAGGATGCGATCGAATACATGTGCCGTGAAGCGATTCCTGCGGTGATTGAGCTGGAACATCAGGGTGTGCCGTTTTCCCGCACAGACGATGGCCGCATTTACCAACGCCCATTTGGCGGCATGACCACCGAATTCGGCAAGGGCATCGCCCAGCGCACTTGCGCAGCCGCTGACCGCACGGGGCATGCGATCCTGCACACCCTGTACCAACAGTCGTTGCGTCACAATGCAGTATTTTTCATCGAACATTTCGCCACCGACCTGATCATGGATGAGGACGGCGTTTGCCGTGGCGTCATGGCGTGGGATCTGGCGAATGGCGTGCTGCGCCTGTTCCGTGCCCAGCAAGTGGTGCTGGCGACCGGCGGCTATGGGCGTGCCTATTTCTCCGCGACATCCGCCCATACCTGCACCGGCGACGGCAATGGCATGGTGGCGCGCGCAGGCCTGCCCTTGCAGGATATGGAGTTCACCCAGTTCCACCCGACCGGCATCTACGGCTCAGGCTGCCTGATCACCGAAGGGGTTCGCGGCGAAGGTGGCTACCTGACCAACTCGCAGGGCGAGCGCTTCATGGAGCGTTATGCGCCGAACGCCAAGGATCTGGCTTCGCGTGACGTGGTGAGCCGCGCCATGACGGTGGAAATCAACGAAGGCCGTGGGGTTGGCCCACAGAAAGACCATATCCACATCCATTTGGAACACTTGGGCGCGGAAGTTATCCATGAACGTCTGCCAGGCATTGCCGAAAGCGCGAAAATTTTCGCCGGTGTCGATGTCACCAAGGAACCGATTCCAGTATTGCCAACTGTCCACTACAACATGGGCGGCATCCCGACCAATTATCACGGTGAAGTTGTCACCCTGAAAAACGGCGACCCTGACAGCGTGGTTCCCGGCCTGATGGCGATTGGTGAATGCGCCTGCGTCTCCGTCCACGGAGCCAATCGCCTGGGTTCCAACTCCCTGCTCGACATCGTGGTGTTTGGCCGTGCAGCCGCCAACCGTTGCGCCGAAACCCTGACACCAAACGCCGTGCAGCGCAGCCTGCCGGAGTCCGGCGTACAAAAAGCGATGGATCGATTCAAACGCATCCATCAGGCCAACGGCGGCCAGAGCACAGCGCAAATCCGCGACGATATGCAGCGCACGATGCAGAAACACGCAGCGGTATTCCGCACTGGCGACTCCATGAAAGAAGGCGTGGAGAAAATGAACAGCATTTATGCCAGCTTCCAGGATGTCAACGTCAGCGACCGCGGTTTGGTGTGGAACTCCGATTTGATGGAAACCTTCGAACTGGCCAACCTGCTGGATTGCGCCCAGACCTCCATCAACTGTGCGCTGAACCGTGAAGAAAGCCGTGGCGCCCACGCCCGCGAAGACTTCCCTGAACGCAACGACGAAACCTGGATGAAGCACTCTGTTGCGTGGCTGGATGGAAGCGGCAAGGTCACTATCGATTACCGCCCTGTCCACACCTACACGCTGACGGATGAAGTTGAATACATCGCACCGAAGAAACGTGTTTATTAAGGAGCTCGCATAGCCATGGCTGAATTTAAGTTACCTGCCAACTCGGTCATCAAGGAAGGTAAAACCTGGCCTGCGCCTGCGGGCGCCACCCGAGTCAAGAACTTCCGAATCTACCGTTACGACCCGGACAACGGTGAAAATCCGCGCTGGGACACGTACCAGATCGACCTTGGCCAATGCGGCCCAATGGTGCTGGATGCGCTGCTGAAAATCAAAAACGAGATTGACCCATCCCTGACTTTCCGCCGCTCTTGCCGGGAAGGGATCTGTGGCTCCTGTGCCATGAACATTGGCGGCGCCAACACCTTGGCGTGCATCAAGGCGATTGAGGCATTCGATGGCGACATCCAGATCAGTCCACTGCCACATATGGCCGTGGTCAAGGATTTGGTGCCTGACCTGACCCATTTCTATGCACAGTACGCCTCCATCAAACCGTGGATGCAAACCAAGACCCCTGCCCCACCTGACCGTGAGCAACTGCAATCGCCGGAAGACCGCAAAAAACTGGACGGGCTATACGAGTGCATCCTATGCGCCAGTTGCTCCACCTCCTGCCCCAGTTATTGGTGGAACAGCGACCGTTACCTTGGCCCTGCCGTGCTGTTGCAGGCCTACCGCTGGGTGGTTGACAGCCGTGATGAGGCAACAGGCGAACGTCTCGATAACCTCGAAGACCCATTCCGCCTATACCGTTGCCACACCATCATGAACTGCACCAACACTTGCCCGAAAGGCCTGAACCCCGCCAAGGCCATTGCAGAACTGAAGAAAAAAATGATCGAAAGGCGCTAAGACCGAACAGGAAGGAGGGCATGGCACACGCCACACCCTCCTTCCTTCTTAGAAAAATGGACACACAGCACCATGAGCGAACTCTCCCGTTTAAAAATGCGTTGCAGACGCGGCATGAAGGAATTGGATGTAGTATTCCAACATTATTTGGAGGCTTACTACCCTAGCGCCAGCCAAGAAGATATCCAACGGCTGGATGAGCTGCTGGATATGCAGGATCCATTGCTGTTTGGGATGGTGTTGGGGCTTGACCCTGTGCCAGACAGATACCTCAGCCTGGTTGAAAAACTGAGACGGACGCATGACTGAGCAGATGGAGAAAGAGCGGATGGTGCGCCTGCGCTGGGCTTGCCGCCGCACCTTGCAAGTGCTGGATCGGCCATTGGGTGACTTTCTGCGTGATTGTTACCACGAGCTTAATATGGGGGAGCAGTTTGCGTTCGAACGCCTCCTGAACTCCAGGGATCAAGAAATCCTCGACTGGTTAATCGGCAACCGAGAGCCGCAGGATACTGGAATTTGCAGTATCATTGTCAAAATACGCAACCACAATGACAAGACCAGTAGAGGAGCCAACCATGCCTGACCTACACGACCTTTCCCCCAAACAGGCCTATGCTCTCTTGCAGGAAACGCCATGCAGCATCCTGATCGACATCCGTTCCTCCATGGAATTCCTGTTCGTCGGCCACCCGGTTGGAGCATCGCATATCGCCTGGATCGATGAGCCGGACTGGACTGAAAACCCTGAGTTTGTTCCCGAAACCCAGCGCTTGCTGGAAGCCCGTTTCAAGGAATGCGATCCCCGGCAAGACGCCACGGTAGTGCTGATCTGCCGTAGCGGCAAACGTTCGCGTGAAGCCGCCACCGCCCTGTTGCAAGCTGGTTTCCAGAATGTCATGCACATCGACGAAGGCTTTGAAGGCGAACGGGATGAACACCACCACCGTGGCACATTGGGCGGATGGCGTTTCCACGGCTTGCCTTGGGAACAGTGCTGAAAGCACCTTCACTAAACCAACCTATTTTTTCATTACACTGATTTAATATTTCAATTATCGGAAAGTCCACACCACCCATGCTATTTTTAGCTTGTTATGATCAGATTGTAATTCATGGTGCCCCATACTATAAAAAGTATGTTTCATGAATTACCCAACACTGACTCAAAAAAGGAGTTTCCCCTCACATGAAAACAAAATCATTATTGGTGCTGCTGCTGGCTGGCATCTGGGGTGTCGGCAGCTGGTGGTGGTATACATGCAAGGTTAAAGGTTTTTGTGGCGCAGAAACCAACTCTACGCAAGTCGCAGCTGGCGCTGTAGGTGCCGCCGCCCTTTCCAGCTCAGGAACCGTTATCGACAATAATGGCGATAATGGCGGCAAAAACTCCCTAGACCAAGCGGGGATGCCATCCTCATCTGGCATGACTGACGCTGACAAAGCCGCCGCTGAACAACAGGCCAAGGCTGACGCCGACAAGGACGCCGCTGAACAACAGGCCAAGGCTGACGCCGACAAAGCCGCCGCTGAACAACAGGCCAAAGCTGACGCCGACAAGGCTGACGCTGAACAACAGGCCAAGGCTGACGCTGACAAGGCCGCCGCTGAACAACAGGCCAAAGCTGACGCCGACAAAGCCGCCGTTGAACAACAGGCCAAAGCTGACGCCGACAAGGCTGACGCTGAACAACAGGCCAAGGCTGACGCCGACAAGGCCGCCGCTGAACAACAAGCCAAGGCTGACGCCGACAAGGCCGCCGCTGAACAACAGGCCAAGGCTGACGCCGACAAAGTCACCATTGAAACCAGCAGCAATACTGGGAATGACGGCATTGGCCCAGCGACACTGCACTTTCCGACCGGATCCAGCAACCCTGAATTGGCTGATGACACCAAGGCCTACTTTGAAAAAGCAGCCAAATTTCTCCAGGACAACAGCGGCGCTAAAATAAGCATTGTTGGGCATACCGACAACAAAGGTGATGCTGCCAAAAACAAGATATTGGGGCTGAAACGCGCCGATATACTACGTGACATGCTGGTTAAACTGGGAGCCCCAAAAGATCGGGTCAACACTTCATCCGAAGGCTCTAATAAACCCATTGCTGATAACAACACCGAAGCCGGGCGCCAGAAAAACCGCCGTGTTGAAATCACACCAACCAAGTAACTGATTGGAGTTGTATGCATGTTTAAAGACATTACAAGCCGTTCTGACATGACCAGCGCCAGTCTGGATGTCATCATTATGCTAGGAATTGCTTTTCTTCTGGGATTTCTGTTCTGTTATTTCCGCAACCGTTCCGGTCATGAGGAGTAAGCAATGAGCCAAACCAACCCTGACTACACCTTTGGCATCGCCAGTTTCGAAATCATTCTATTGCTGTTGGCCTCCTTCCTGCTGGGCATGTTGCTATGCTGGCTGTTGCGCAAGATGGGCTTGTGCTGCACAGCGCGGATGGCGAATGGCAGGGACTCTTCTCCCACCACGCTGGAAGGTGGGCGCAGACCGCGTGAATTCCCCGGCGGAAGCACTGGCGGAGGCTACACTGCGGATATCAACACCTTGTTGCGTCATCGGGAAGGCGCTGTTGAACCGCCGCCTCACCAACAACCTGCGGCTACTGGCGCTTCAGCCGAAGTTGCGGCAACCGCTGCGTCCGTCGCATCCATTGCCAGTATTGGCGGCGGACACAAGGACGACCTGAAAAAGCTGGAAGGAATTGGCCCAAAAATTGAACAAGTGCTTAACGCCGTCGGCATCCAGAACTTTGCACAATTAGCTGCAATGACGCCTGAACAGATCAAACCCATTCTGGACACCGCTGGAGGTCAGTTTAAAATGCACGACCCCAAAAGCTGGCCCTATCAGGCAGAGCTGGCCGCCAAAGGCGATTGGGAAAGACTGCGCGAATACCAGAATCTGTTGATAAGCGGCAAGGAATAATAATTCCCAACCACAAAAAAACCGGCAATTTGCCGGTTTTTTTGTGCATGCCTGACATCACTCAGGCTCAAATGCACTGCGCAGATACTGAATCATGGAAACCAGCGTCAAAAGTGTCGCGATCGCCAAGGCTGCCACGCCCAATTCCCGCATCGGCAGCACACCGAACAAATCCTGATTATAAAGTAAAAAGATCAGCGCAATGATCTGCGCCGTAGTTTTCAGCTTGCCGATAAACGCCACCGCCACCTTGGACCGCGTGCCGGATTCTGCCATCCATTCACGCAAGGCGGAAATCACAATTTCCCGGCCAATAATGATGGCGGCCGCCAGCGTCATCCAGATGCTGGTTTCGCGCTCCACCAGTAGGATCAGGGCAACCGCCACGATCAGCTTGTCGGCGACCGGATCCAGGAATGCGCCGAAACGGGATTCCTGCTGCCACAGGCGCGCCAGATAGCCATCCGCCCAATCGGTCAGCCCGGCCAACCCGAACACGGTGGCGGCCGCCAACGGTGCCCATGCCCTGTCCAGATAGAATAGGAACACCAGCAACGGAATGAATGCAATCCGTAACCATGTCAGCAATACCGGCAGGTTGAACACCATATCAACTCTCTTCCCCGTTAAAGAAATCATAAATCCTGCGCGCCAGCGTCAGGCTAACACCAGGCGCTTTGGCTAATTCTTCGGCGCTGGCGCGCTCAATAGCCTTGAGACCACCAAATTGCTTCAACAATACCTGCCTCCGTTTGGCACCCAACCCTTCGATCTGTTCCAACGGCGACTGGGTACGTGCTTTCTGACGCCGGGCGCGATGCCCGGTAATGGCGAAACGATGGGCCTCATCACGGATTTGCTGGATCAGATGCAACGCAGCGGAATATTCCGGCAGCGCCAGACGGCCAGCCCCTTGTTCAATGATGAGCGTTTCCAGGCCCGGCTTGCGGCCTTCGCCCTTGGCGACCCCCACAACCTCAACGCCTGCAACCTGCAATTCGCGCAACACATCCAGCGCCTGAGCCACCTGCCCTTTGCCACCATCAATGAAAAGAATATCAGGTAGCTTGCCATCCTGTTCAACCGCGCGCCGAAACCGGCGGGTCAGCGCCTGATGCATGGCCGCATAATCATCGCCCGGCTGGATGCCTTCGATATTATAGCGGCGGTATTCGGATTTGAGAGGCCCATTCATATCGAACACCACGCAAGACGCGACGGTCGCCTCCCCCATGATGTGGCTGATGTCGAAACATTCCATCCGGCCCGGCGGCTCATCCAGCCCCAGCGCATCCTGCAACGCAAACAGGCGTTGCTGCATCCCAGATTTGGACAGCAACTGCATCTGCAACGCCTGCTCCGCATTACGCTGCGCCAGTTCCACCCATTTGCTGCGTTCGCCACGCTGCGGCTGGCGGATCACCACCTTGCGCCCTTGTTTGAGGGTGAGCATGTCGGCCAGCACATCCGCATCATCTGGTGTTTCCGACACCAGGATTTCGCCCGGCGCGTCATGGTTGAGGTAATATTGCGCCAGAAAAGACCCCAGGATTTCCCCCGGGTTCACATCCCCATCCGGCAGGCTGGGAAAAAAATTACGGTTGCCAAGGTTATTGCCGTTGCGCACGGTGAAGACCTGCACGCTGGCGACGCCGGATTTCACCTCCACCGCCACCACATCCACATTGCCGTTACCGCCGCTGACATATTGCTGCTGGGAAATCTGCCTCAAGCTCTCGATCAGGTCGCGGAATTCAGCGGCTTTTTCGAAATTGAGCATGGCGGAGGCGGCTTCCATTTTCTGCACCAGTTCATCGATCACTTCCTGGGTGCGGCCTTGCAGGAACTGGATGGCATGGCGGACGCTTTGCGCATAATCCTCCTTGCTGACCAAACCGACGCAGGGGCCGCTGCAACGCTTGATCTGGTATTCCAGACAGGGGCGCGAACGGTTGGCGAAATAACTGTCCTCACACTGCCGCACCTTGAACAGCTTTTTCATCAGGTGCAACGTCTGCCGCACCGCGCCGACACTGGGATACGGTCCGAAATACTGCCCCGGCGGCTTGCGCGACCCGCGATAAAACTGGATGCGCGGAGACTCCTGCTGGGTGGAAATATGGATATAGGGGTAGCCTTTGCCGTCTTTCAGCAGGATGTTGTAGCGGGGGGAATGCCGCTTGATCAAGTTGCTTTCCAGCAACAAGGCTTCCGCTTCAGTATTGGTGATGGCGATCTCCACATTGCGGATCTGCCGTACCATGGCGAAGATGCGCGAGTTGGCGACCGTGCCACGAAAGTAGCTGGAAAGCCGGTTTTTCAAATCCTTGGCCTTGCCCACATACAGGACTTTGCCATCTCCGCCCAGCATGCGGTACACGCCCGGCTTGTGCGGAACTGTCTTGAGAAAATCCTTGGGGTCAAAGCTGGGTTGGTCGTCTTGCATATGCGGCTATTTTGCCACACAACATCCGTGCTTGCCTGACATGCGGAAAAAAACCGATGCCCTGCATAAAAATTATCGGCATGACTCTCGCGCCAAGCCTATAGTAAAAATAGTAAAAGATGCTGTTACTCACCATTCACACTATTGGGGCGAAAACATGAACACGGAAAAATACATCATCTTGCGTAGCCGGGAAATTTCAGCACCTAACCCTGGCAACATCGGCATGCGGGGAGCAGGCGTCACCACCTTCGGCCAGCCCAAACCGGAAATCAAACTGGAAGAAGCCGACCTTACCAAAGGCGAGCGCAATGACCTGCGCCGCGACCCGCGCACCCGCGCCATCGCCATGCCGATGCCGCTGCGGCTGATCACGCCAGTCAGCGCCAGCGCGGTTCCCGCCGACGCTACACCTGCGCCGGAAACCTGGGGGGTCAAGGCCGTGCGCGCTCCCGAATCGCCGTTCGACGGCTCCGGCGTTACCGTCGCGGTGCTGGACACCGGCATTGACCCTAACCATCCGGCCTTCGTCAACGTCAAATTGACACAACAAAACTTCACGACGGAAGACCCCAACGACCTGCATGGCCACGGCACCCACTGCGCAGGCACCATTTTCGGCGCCGACATCAACGGAACCCGCATCGGCATCGCCCGCAAAGTCGACCGCGCCCTGATCGGCAAGGTGCTGGGCGAAGGCGGCGGCAGTTCCGCCACACTGGCCAAAGCCATCCAATGGGCCTTGCAGGAAGGCGCGCATGTCATTTCCATGTCGCTGGGAATTGACTTCCCCGGCTATGTCGACTGGCTGGTGAAGCAAAATGGCATGGACATCAATCCCGCCACCTCCATGGCGCTGGAGGAATACCGCGCCAACGTCAACCTGTTTACCGAGCTGGCGGGTTATGTCAAAGCGTTCGGCGCTCTCGGGCAGGGAGCCATCATCGTCGCCGCTTCCGGCAATGAGAGCAAACGCCCCACCTACGAAATTTCCGTCGCCCCGCCCGCCGCTGGCACTGGCATTATTGCCGTCGGCGCGCTGGGCCAGTCCGACACAGGGCTGGTGGTCGCCAGCTTTTCCAATAACCAGGCGGACATCGCCGCTCCTGGCGTCGATATCCAATCAGCCGAAGCAGGCAATACCGGGCTAGTCAGCATGAGCGGCACCAGCATGGCGACCCCGCACGCCACTGGGGTCGCCGCACTGTGGGCGCAGCGCCAGTTGCAGATGACTGGGCGGGTGGAAAACCAGAGCCTGATGGCACAACTGGTCGCCAGCGGCACCTATTCCGCACTCGTGGCTGGCAGCGAGGAAGATGACGTTGGCACCGGCATCGTACAAGCGCCACTAAACTAGGCCAACAGAATGCGTAGGGGTGGACATAGTGGGCCGTGGGCTTTCATCTTGCGCTGGAATCAGGCAAACTCAAGTTGAGAGTTGTTACAGTAAGCTAGGCTTGATCACTACCGCTGCTCCCTGTCTTCGGAGAGAAGGCTGTGGAGCTTCCCCCCAATACTATTTCTAACAGGGTGACACTGCATGACTACCAAATGGGTATTCTCCTATCACGAAGGCGACGGCAAAAACAAACAATTACTGGGCGGCAAAGGTGCAAACCTGTGCGAAATCACCCAGATTGGCCTCAATGTTCCCCCTGGCTTCGTCATTACCACCGAAGCCTGCCTGAATTATCTCGACCAACCGGAAGGCAAACTGCCCGATGGCGTCATGCAACAGGTTCACGAGCAAATGGCCGCCCTGGAACAGGCCACGGGCAAGCAGTTCGGCAGCGCCAGCAACCCCCTGCTGGTGTCGGTGCGTTCCGGCTCCGCCATGTCCATGCCGGGGATGATGGACACCATCCTCAACCTTGGCCTCAATGCCCAGACACTGGAAGGGCTGGTCACCCAGACCCGCAATGAACGCTTTGGCTATGACTCCTTCCGCCGCTTCATCCAACTGTTCGGCAAAGTCGCGCTGGGCGTGCCGGATGAACTGTTCGATGCGCAGTTTGATGCCGTGAAAAAGGACGTGGGCGTGGAAGCCGACATTGGCCTGCAAGCCGCCGACCTCAAGGAAATCAGCCAGCGCTTCCTCAGCGTGGTGCGCAATTACACCGGCAAACCGTTCCCCGAAGACCCTTACGAGCAGCTGGAAATCGCCATCAAGGCGGTGTTCAACAGTTGGATGGGCAAACGCGCGGTCGACTACCGGCGCGAATTCCAGATCACCCCGGAAATGGCCAACGGCACCGCCGTCAACGTCGTCACCATGGTGTTCGGCAACATGGGCAACGACTGCGCCACTGGCGTCGGCTTCACCCGCAACCCTGGCACCGGCGAAAACCTGCTGTATGGCGAATACCTAACCAATGCGCAAGGCGAAGACGTGGTGGCGGGCATCCGCACCCCCAAGCCCTTGCAGGACATGGCGCAGGAAATGCCCACCCTGCACACCCAACTGCTGGACTTGCGCAGCCGCTTGGAGCGCCATTACCGTGAAGTCCAGGATTTCGAATTCACCATCGAAAAAGGCGTGCTCTACTGCCTGCAAACCCGCAACGGCAAGATGAACGCCAGCGCCATGGTGCGCACCTCGGTGGAAATGGTGCGCGAACACCTGATCAGCGAAGAGGAAGCCTTGCTGCGCATCAACCCGCAACATCTGGAGCAGATGCTGTACCCACGGCTTGACCCGTCCTTCAAAGGCGAACCGCTGGCCGCTGGCCTGCCAGCATCCCCTGGTGCTGCCAGTGGCCAAGCGGTGTTTGATGCAGACCGCGCCGAACAACTCGGCAAGCAAGGCATCAAAGTCATCCTGGTGCGGGAAGAGACCAAACCGGAAGACATCCACGGTTTCTTCGCCTCACAAGGCATCCTCACCAGCCGGGGCGGCAAGACCTCGCACGCCGCCGTGGTGGCGCGTGGCATGGGCAAGCCTTGTGTGGCGGGTGCGGAAGGCATCAATGTTGACGTGCAGTTACGCAAAGCCTTTGTTGGCGGCACCGTCATCAAGGAAGGCGACGTCATTACCCTCGACGGCACCCGTGGCAATATCTACCTCGGTGCCGTGCCCAAGGTGGAGGCTGATTTCTCCGATGAACTCGTCACCCTGCTGGGTTGGGCGGACAAGGCGGCGCGCCTTAAAGTCATGGCCAACGCCGATACGCCGAACGACGCCGCGCGCGCCCTCAAATACGGTGCCATGGGCATTGGCCTGTGCCGCACGGAACGCATGTTCAACGCCGTGGAGCGCCTGCCGATCGTGATCGACATGATCGTGGCCGACACCGCCGACCAGCGTCAGGCCGCGCTCGACAAACTGTTGCCAATCCAGCGTGCCGACTTCAAGGATTTGTTCAAAACCATGTCGCCGCGCCCGGTCACCGTGCGCCTGCTGGACCCGCCGATTCACGAGTTCCTGCCCTCTGAACAGCAACTGGTCGACGAACTGGAGCAATTGCGCCACCTGCGCCTGTCCGTGCAAGGCATGGAAGTGCTGGTGGAAACCGCCAAGCTACTGGCGGGCAGCAAAGGCGAAACCTTGCCCTCCAGCGTGCATGAGATGGGTGACACCCGGCTGGTTGACACTGTCATCACCCGCAAGGAGCAAATCCTGAAAAAAGTGCGGGCGCTGCGCGAAGTCAACCCAATGCTGGGGCATCGCGGCGTGCGTCTGGGCATCACCTTCCCGGAAATCTACACCATGCAGATTCGCGCCGTGCTGGAGGCAGCCGCCGATTGCGTCAAGGCGGGCATCCCGGTTGCGCCGGAAATCATGGTGCCGCAGGTCTGCACCGTGCAGGAACTCAAACATGTCAGACGCTTGGTGCAATCCGTCCATCAACAGGTCGAAGCCACTTTCGGCGTCAAGGTCAACTACCAGTTCGGCAGCATGATGGAGGTGGTGCGCGCCTGCATGCGGGCTGAAAGCCTGGCGGAAGAAGCACAGTTCTTCTCCTTCGGCACCAATGACCTGACCCAGGCCAGCTTCTCGTTCTCCCGTGAGGACGCTGAAAACAAGTTCCTGCCGATGTACAACGACCGTGGCATCTTGCAGGACAATCCATTCGAAGTGCTGGATGTGAAAGGCGTCGGGCGTTTGATGAAACTGGCGGTGGAATGGGGCCGCAGCGAACACCCGAACCTCAAGGTCGGCATCTGTGGCGAACATGGCGGGCATCCGGCCTCCATCCGCTTCTGCGATGAAATCGGCCTGAACTACGTGTCCTGCTCCGGGCCACGGGTGCCGATTGCACGGCTGGCGGCGGCGCATGCGCAGATACTGCTGGGGAAAAAAGGCAATGCAAAAGGATAAAGCGGCGTAATCCGGCAAAACCAGAGGGCAGGTCTTAACCTGCCCTCAACTGGTTCAGTAAATTAGCGAGAACATCTTGTTCCGGTATTTCTTCACCAATGGATTTTTCGCCCCAATCAGTTCAAAAGCGTTGAGCAAACCTTTTTTGCCCGCCCCCTCCTGAAAGTTGCTGTCCTTTTTATGGACGGTGAAATACAGCTCCAACCCGCCTTCAATGTCATCCATCGCAATGCGGATTTTCGCCAGTTCCAGCATGGTGGCGAGGTCATCAGGATTTTCAGCCAACCGTTGTTCGAGAGCCGACGTGTCGACCCCGACAACCTGCGCCTGCAATTTGGCCTTTTTGGCTTCGGCCAGCAACTGGCTGAGGATTTCATCTTCAACCGCATCAGGTGGCACCTTTTGCAGCAGGGTTTCGGCTTCTTCCGCCCGGTTCTGCTGGATCAGCATCCCCGCCAGTTCAATCACCGCTTCGTAAAAATCAGGCTCATGCTGCACCACCTGCTCCATCAGCTGGGTAGCGCCTTCCAAATCGCCTGTTTCGTACATCTGCAAGGCTTGCTGGCGGTACGGTTCAGTCTTGCGCACCCGGTGGCGGTCGATGATCTTGCGGATGGCGCTTTCCGGCTGTGCGCCCATGAACTCATCCACGATGCGCCCGCCCTTGATCACCTTGACGGTTGGCAGGTTGCGCACGCCGAACTGCGCCGCCAGTTGCTGATGCTGGTCGGTATTGACCTTGACCAGGATGAAGCCGCCTTGATATTCGTCAGCCAGTTTCGCCAGCATCGGCATCAGTGTCTTGCACGGCTGGCACCAGTCGGCCCAGAAATCCACCAGCACCGGAGCCCTGTAGGAGTTTTCCAGCACCAGTTGTTGAAAATTCTGCGGGTTCGCTTCAAAGATGTAGGGGGAATCGGCCATTTCTTGAGTCCTTCGTCGATTACGTTTTATGGGCAACACAATAAGGGCGCAAAGCCAAAATGCAAGCTCAGGATTGAGGCGGTCATCCGCTGGCCGCCTCGAAGGGTTCCTGAAGGGGCAAGCCTACTTTTTCTTTGCTTCCGGCTTTTTGTCCGCCGGGGCGTCGCCCTGCGCGGGCTCTTGCCCTTCCGGCATCTTGCCGTCCTGCACGTCCTGCTGGATTTGCTGCAATTGCTTGAGCATTTCGACCGTTTCACGCGGCACGTCGTCGCTTTCTTCCAGTAACTGGATCACTTCCGGCGTCAACCCTTCCTGATTGATTTTCTGCATCAGGTCTTCCGGTATGCCCATATTGGGGTCGCCGCCCTCCATGCCAGCCGCTGAACCTTGCGGAATGACCAGTTTCGCCAGTTCGGAGAAACTCATCTGTTTGCCGTTGAGCGTGGCTTTGTCACCGGCCAGCTCCAGATCGCTCTTAAGCTTGTCGCCTTCCACTTTGACCAGCCCCTGTTGTTCATAAGGCGTCACCAGCATGTCGAAACCCGCTGGCAAGATGCTTTTGTCGGCGTCCAGGGTAATCTTGCCCTTCAGCATTTTCCCCCATTCATCCGGGCCGAAACTGGCCATCTCCATCAACTTGGGCGCGCCCTGACCCGCATAGGTCAGGTCAACATCGGCATTCAGCTTGCCTTTGGCGCTTTCCGCCAGCAGTGTGCTGCGCAAGTGGCTTTTGCCGGTTTTCAGCACCTTGCCGAATGCGACTTCCATCACCTGCTCCGCCGTTTGGTTGATCTTGTCCATCAACTCCTGCTGTTTCTGCTGGCCTTCCGGGGTTTCCATTGCATCGGCGTTCCAGTTCATCTGGCTTTGATGGCTCTCCATATCAGCCTGTAGCTTGCCCAGTTCTTCCAGCCCGGCGACATCCAACCCCTGCACGTCCAGGGTGTAGTCCAGTTTGTTGAGCGCGTCTTCCACGCCCTGGATATTGCCGACCTGCGCCGCGACCTTGCCCGCCAGTTCGTTGTCCTTCACATCACTGCTGGTCTGCATGGCCAAGTCAAAGCTGGTCGGCACTGTCGTGCCTTCCGCCAGGATGGAAACGCCCGGCATCTTGATGTCAAAATTGCCCAGCGCCTGCCCGCCAACCATGCCAGTAATGTCGCCATCCAACTGTATGGATGGGAAACTGACGTGGGAGGCATTGTCCTTGATTTCCACTTTGCCGCCCCGGATTGCGATATCCCCGGTCATTTCTGGCGTCATCGAGCCGTGCAAGTTAATGGCCTCAGTCATGATGGTCGAGCCGTTATCCACCTTGATGGGGTTGATGGTGAAGTCGTAGCCAGTGTTGCCACCGAAACCGATGACCGTATGCCCTTCCAGCGGCTGCTTGCCTTCAAAGGCGGTCATCAGCCACTGGCGCTTTTCCTGATCCAGCGAGTCCATGTTCAGACGGGTGTCGATCCGGGCGGAGCCAAACTGTGCCAGACTGCCGCCGCCAAAAAACACCGGCCCGTTCTGAATGTCGTTGATGAATTTCACTTCACCAATCATTTCATTTAACGGCGGCGCATCAAACGTCACTTTGGTGACGGCTTTGGAGCTTAACAAGCCTTTTTCATAGCTGACCAATTCCTGATGCGCGCCGTTGTGGGCGGTGGCCTGATTTTGCTGGTCAATGAACTGTTTAAGCGAGGTTTCCGTCTGCTGGCCGACATACCAAGTGACCCCACCCCATGCCGCCAGCAATACGACCGGGATGGACAATAATAATTTGTTCATGAGGAGAAACTCCTGAATGGTTTCATGCCAATGTTATTTTGAAAATAAGCGCCAAGGTGACGCAGTGTAACAGAAATCAGCGTCTTAACGCCCCAGCATTTGTTTAAATGACATTCCCGTCAAACGTAATGTGGCGAAATAACTGCCCAGCGCCAGCACGATCAGGCCAACCAGCCACAGCACTTTTTCCCAGACCAGCGCAGTCCGCCACCAGCCGTCCGCAGGCGACGCCAACCACAGCAATGAACCCATGACAGCGCACGCCAGAGCAATTTGCGTCAGAAACTTGCCCCACCCCTTTTCCGGGTCAAAAATCTGCTGTTTATGCAAGTGGTAAAACAGCAGGCCAGCATTCACATAGCCCGCCAGTGCCGTCGCCAGCGCCAGCCCCGCATGCGCCCCTGGCTTGCCGGACAGATACCACGGCAACACAATCAGCACGTTCAGCGCCATATTGGAAAAGATCGAAATGACGCCGATCTTGACCGGCGTTTTGGTGTCCTGCCGCGAATAAAAGCCGGGAGCCAGCACTTTCACCAGGATGAACCCGCTCAAACCAAACGAATAGGTGGTGAGGCTTAGGGCTGACATTTGCACATCCCGCCATTCATACGCCCCGTGCATCATCACCGCCGCCAGGATCGGCTTCGCCAGCAGCATCAGGCCCAGCGTGGCGGGAATGGAAACCAGCAGCCCCAGCCGCAACGCCCAGTCCATGGTCTGGCGGAATTGCGCCGCATCCGCTTTCGCATGGTCGCTGGACAACTTGGGCAGGATCACAGTCCCCAACGCCACACCGACAATCGCCAGCGGCAGCTCCACGAAGCGGTCGGAATAATACAGCCAGGTGATGCTGCCCACCGCCAGAAAGGACGCCAGCAGGGTGTTGATCAGCAGGTTCAGTTGCGCAATCGAGGAGCCGAACAAGGTCGGGGCCATCAACCGCATGATACGGCTGACGCCCTGATGCCCACGGCGGATGCGGAAACGCGGCAACAACCCCAGCCGCGCCAGCGTCGGCAACTGGAACAGCAGTTGCGCCACCCCGGCGAAAAACACCCCCCAGGCCAGCGCCAGGATCGGCTGTTCGAAATACGGCGCGCCCCAGATGGCCGCCGCGATCATCACCACATTCAGCAACGCGGGCGTCAGCGCCGGGATGGCGAACTTGTGGAAGGTGTTGAGAATCCCGCTGACAAACGCCGTCAGTGAAATGAACAGGATGTAGGGGAAGGTGATGCGCAGCATTTCCACCGCCAGTTCCGGGCGCGCGTCCGGCTTGGCGTCAAACCCCGGCGCAAAGATCCACATCACCACCGGCGCGGCCACCACGCCGACCACCGTGATCACCAGCAAGACCAGCCCCAGGTAGCCCGCGACATGATCCAGCAAATCCTTGAGGGTTTCCCGCCCCTGCTGTTCCTTGTATTCCGACAGCACCGGCACGAACGCCAGCGAAAACGCGCCCTCAGCGAACAGGCGGCGCAGCAGGTTGGGGATGCGGAAGGCGACATAGAACGCATCGGTGGCCCCATCCACCGGGAAATAGCGGGCGACGATCATGTCGCGCAGCAAACCCAGCACACGGGAAATCATGGTCATGGCGCTGATGGTCGCGCCGGAACGCAGCAAGCGGCTCATACAATTGGCTTTTCACCTTTGGGTCAAAGCCGCAGATTCTGCATGAATCAGGTGCAAAGGTCATGCAGGAAATAAGGATTTACCCTCACATTTTCCCCAGCGAAGAATGCCCGAACAGCACCTGACCGACGTAGCGCGCCCCACCTTTGGTCAAATGCCTGCCATCATAGGAAATCAGTTGCAGGTCGCCGGTGAACAGCGGGCAACTGGCGTCGTCCCCACACAGCAACGCATGAGGGTCAATGAATTCGACCGCCGTGCCAGCCAATTGCTGCGCCAAGGCTGCGTTGATGGTTTTGGCTTCCGCAACGTTGACTTCATTTTCCAGGGTTTTCAGCTCGCTGTCCGGCATCCGCAGGTATTGCCGTAGCGAAATTTTGCCGAAAAACTTATTCCCGACCACCACGGCCTTCTGCTGCGGCTTCAAACCCAGCCGGGCGATCGTCCCAGGCAATGCCTGCGCGACTTCCGGTTTCCAGCGCGACGCAAAAATAATGACATCTGCCTGCCGTATCTGCCCTTGAGCCTGCTCCAGGCTGTCAGCCCGCCCAGAATCGGCGCAAAACGCCTTGTCCCTGGCAGCGATCAGCCCAGCGCCGCCGTCCCCCATGATGGTCTGGCAGTCGTAGGGTATGTAACGCAACCGCACCTGGTAATTTTGCAGGTAGCCGTTTTCCTCCACCGCATTGAGGAAATCACAGCCATAACTGTCGCCAATGATCAGCACCTTCTTTTGCTGGACGCTGCTGTCAAAAGGTTTGCCCTTCAAGTCGCGGCAGCGGGAAAACGCATATTCACCGCCGTGTCTGGCTTCCTCCAGCAATTGCCCACGCCCTGCCGGAGTGGCGGACGCGACGTCTGCGGCTAACAGGATGAGTGATGTGACAAGCCCTATCAAAGTATGGCGAAGCATGGCGGGTTCCTTAATTGTTAACCAAAAGTTGCACAGGCGCGCCTGCATACTATAGGACAGGTTCAACCGTTAGGGCATTCAAACCTTGCTGGCTGCATAGATCGAACGTATTAGTCAGGGCATCACCCCCTACGCAACAATGGCCATCATGCAAATCCTGCTCTACAACGAACTTGACCCCGGCAACATCAATGGATTCGCCAAATGGCGCAGTTTCATGGAAGCCGATGACCTCAAATCAGCGGATGTCAAAAAGATCGGTGACAACCTCTACCGCGCCCGCCTCAACCGCAGCGACCGGCTGTTGCTGTCGTTCTACCGCCACGGCGGCGAACGCTACGCCTTGGTGCTGGAGTACCTGAAAAACCACGATTACGCCGGTTCACGCTTCCTGCGCCACGGCGTGGCCGTGGATGAAGACAAAATCCCACCGCTTGAGGAAGCGCCGGAAGACCTGCCTGCCCTGGCCTATGTCAATACGGAGCATGGGCGTTTCAACCTGCTGGACAAAGTGATTTCCTTTGACGAAAACCAGCAGGCCGTCTTTGCGCTGCAACCGCCATTGGTGATCATTGGCTCCGCAGGCAGCGGCAAAACCGCCCTGACCCTGGAAAAGCTCAAAGCCTGCCGTGGCGATGTGCTGTACGTGACGCTGTCGTCCTATCTGGTGAAAAACTCCCGCGACCTGTATTACGCCCATCAGTACGAAAACCCGCACCAGCAGGTGGACTTCCTGTCGTTTGAGGAATTTCTGGAAAGCATCCAAGAGCCAAACGGCAGGCCCGTCAGTTTCCACGACTTCGCCGCCTGGTTTGGCCGTTTGCCGCGTCTGGCCATCAAGGACGCGCACAAACTGTTCGAAGAGTTCCATGGGGTGCTGACCGGCCCTTCGGTCGAGGCCGCCTACCTGCAACGGGAGGAATACCTCAACCTCGGCGTCAGGCAATCGATTTTCCCGGCGGAAGAACGCCCGGTAGTGTATGACATTTTCACCCGCTATCTGGCCTTCCTACAGGAGCAACGCCTGTATGACAGCAATATCCTCAGCCATCAGTACCTGAAGAAACTCAGCCCGCGCTATGATTTTGTGGTGGTGGACGAAGTGCAGGATTTCACCAATATCCAGCTCTACCTGATCCTTCAGGCGCTGCGGAACCCCAGCGGCTTTGTGCTGTGCGGCGACTCCAACCAGATCGTCCACCCCAATTTCTTTTCCTGGAGCAAACTCAAAAGCCTGTTCTTTACCCATGGCGAATTGCAGGCGGACACCGGCCTGATCTGCATCCTGCACACCAATTACCGCAATTCGCCGCCAGTGACGGCGCTCGCCAACCGCATACTGCTGCTGAAAAACGCCCGCTTCGGCTCCATCGACCGGGAAAGCAATTATTTGGTGCGCAGCAACGGCCATGTGCAGGGCGAAGTGCTGTTTCTGCAAGACCGCGACACGATCCGCCGCGAACTCGACGCCAAAACCCGCGCCTCCACCCGCTTTGCCGTGGTGGTCATGCACGCGGAACAAAAGTCCGCCGCACGGCGGCATTTCAACACCCCGTTGGTGTTTTCAATCCAGGAAGCCAAGGGGCTGGAATACGACAATATCATCCTCTACAACTTCCTCAGCGATGAAGAACGGCGTTTCCGTGAGATCAGCACCGGCGTCAGTCATGAAAACCTGCAACAAGGGCTGCGCTATGCCCGCGCCAAGGACAAAACCGACAGGTCGCTGGAAATATACAAGTTCTACATCAACGCGCTGTACGTCGCCCTGACCCGCGCGGTGCGCAACTTGTACTGGATTGAAACGAACCCCAAACAACGCCTGCTGGATTTGCTGGATCTGCGCGACCCGCTGGATACGCTCAATCTCGACAGCCAGGATTCCAGCCTGGAGGAATGGCGGCTGGAAGCCCATAAGCTGGAATTGCAAGGCAAGCAGGAACAGGCGGAACGCATCCGCCATGAAATCCTGCAACAGCAAACCCCGGACTGGACGGCCTACAGCGGCTCGACCCTTGACCAACTGCACCAACAGGCCCTCCAGCAAGGCGACAAAAAAGCCCGCCTCACCCTGTTTGAGTACGCGCTGGCATACGAAGACCATCATGTCCTGCGTGAATTGCTGCTGGTCGGATTCAAGCCTGCGCGCCATCCCGCCAACGGCCTCAAGCAGCTACAGCAAAAATACTACCTGCCCTACATGGCTAAAAACCCGCTGATTTTGCGCAACCAGACCAAGCATTTCGGCGTGGATTTCCGCAACCCCTTCAACCAGACGCCGCTGATGGTGGCGGCCTGGCTGGGCAACGTCCCGCTGGTGGAGGAACTGGCGGGACTCGCCGCCAATACCCGGCTGGTGGACAATAACGGTTTCAACGCTTTCCAGATCGCCCTGCGGCAGGCCAGCAAGGATGAAAAATACGCCCGCCAGCACCTCGCCGGGATTTACCACCACCTGGAGCCAGACAGCCTCAGCATCCAGATCGATGGCAAGCTGCAAAAGCTGGACAACCGCCATATGGAGTTTTTCCTCCTCAACCTGATGATTGCGCTGTTCTACCGGGTGTTGCCGATGAAGGTGGTGGAACAAGGTGCCTATTCCAGCCAGGACATCGCTGACGCCATCGCCCATTTCCCGCCGGAAGCGCTGCCGCCGCCACGCAAACAGCGCGCATATATTTCCAGCGCCCTGGCCAGAAACGAGATGTACGGACATGACCGGTACAACCGCAAACTGTTCTACCGCCTCAAGCACGGGCATTACCTGTTCAACCCGACCCTGAGGCTGCGGGTGGAAGGCGAATGGGTGAATATCTACGACCTGCTGTGCCTCGACAAACTGGCTTACCGACCCGCCCATGACTGGTGTGATAGCCACGACCAAGAATCTTGGGATCATTGGCTGGATGTAGGCCGTAACCACATCAAGCAGCAGTTGCAGCAGGTGCGCGGCGCACTGTTGAACGATGCGCTGGCGCTGCTGAAAACCCTCTGTGAACAGGAGTTACGTAAAATTCAGGACAGCAATCAATCCTGATAAAACCGCTAAACCTTTTGACCCGCCATTTTCCGTAGTATTATTCCCGCCTTGCCGACATAAAGAGAACCTAACCACATGACTGCAAAATCCTTTCATCCACCTGTCCGCACCCTGATGGGGCCAGGGCCTTCCGATGTCAGCCCACGCGTGCTGGAAGCCATGGCGCGCCCCACCATCGGCCATCTTGACCCGGCGTTCGTCAGCATGATGGACGAGCTCAAGGCAATGCTGCAATACGCCTTCCAGACCCGTAATGAACTGACCATGCCGGTTTCCGCGCCGGGTTCGGCAGGGATGGAAACCTGTTTTGTCAATCTGGTGGAGCCGGGCGACAAGGTCATCGTCTGCCAGAACGGCGTGTTTGGCGGGCGTATGAAGGAAAATGTCGAACGTTGCGGCGCCACACCAATCATGGTGATGGATGACTGGGGCAAGCCGGTTGACCCCAACAAACTGGAAGACGCCCTCATCACCCATCCTGACGCCAGGACTGTGGCTTTCGTCCAGGCAGAAACCTCCACCGGCGCACAATCCGATGCGCAAACACTGGTCAAACTGGCGCACGACCATGACTGCCTGGCCATCGTCGATGCGGTCACTTCACTGGGTGGCTCCCCGCTCAAGGTTGACGCCTGGGAAATTGACGCGGTTTATTCCGGCTCCCAGAAATGCCTGTCCTGCGTCCCTGGCATAGCGCCGGTCAGCTTCGGCCCGCGCGCGGTCGAACGCATCCAAAACCGCAAGGGCAAGGTGCAAAGCTGGTTCATGGACATGAGCCTGGTGATGGGCTATTGGGGTGGTGGAGCCAAACGCGCCTACCACCATACCGCCCCCATCAACACCCTGTATGCATTCCATGAAGCACTGCTGATATTGCAGGAAGAAGGGCTGGAAAACGCCTGGGCGCGCCATGCCCACAACCATCTGGCATTAAGGGCTGGAATTGAGGCAATGGGTTTGCAGTTTGTGGTGGAGGAACCTTACCGCCTGCCACAACTCAACGCCATCGCTGTACCAGCAGGTGTGGATGAAACAGCCGTGCGTGCCGAACTGCTGAACCGCTACAACCTGGAAATCGGCGCTGGCCTGGGCGCACTGGCGGGGAAAATCTGGCGCATCGGCCTGATGGGTTTCGCCAGCAACCAGACGAACGTCCTCAACTGCCTGGGTGCGCTGGAAGCTGTGTTGTCCGATATGCAGGCACCGATCCAGCCCGGTACCGCTATTGCCGCCGCCAAGAGCGTCTTTGGCGCGGGCTGACCCCATCAATGAAGCAAGCTGACGGGAGTTATTCCCCGTCAGTGCTTCATACTGCCGCCCACAGGAGCCAGTTTGGCGGCAGGGGCGACAGATGGCTTCGGCAAGGAATTCGTCTGCACTTCCTGCCGCAACACATCCAGGTATTCCAGCGTCGCAAAGCCATCTGCTGGAAAACCGGCGTCAAGCTGCCAACGGCGCAAGGCGGAGCGGGTGTTGGGGCCAATCCTGCCATCCACGCCTTCCGTGCTGTAACCGGCGACTGTCAACAGTTCCTGCAGCTCCGATTTCTGGGTGAGGCTCAACGGCTGTTCGTCGTGCGGCCAAGAGGCCACCAGCGGCCCCGCCCCCCGGATACGGTCACCCAAATACCCGACTGCCAACGCATAATTTTCGGCATTGTTGTATTTCAGGATCACGCTGAAATTGTGGAACGCCAGAAACGCCGGGCCGCGATACCCCGCAGGCAGGAATATATACGCAGGATCAGGGTCCATGACTGGCGCACCATCCGCCCCCGTCACCCGCGCATCCTGTCCCCACGCATTGGCGGGCAGCCAGAAATCAGGATCAGCGCGCGACCAGTCGAAGCCGGTGGGCAGGCGCACTTCCCTGCCCCAAAGCTTGCCGCGTTCCCAGCCAGAATGCGCCAGATAATTGGCGGTGGAAGCCAGCGCATCAGGAATGCTGCCAACCAGGTCGCGTTTGCCATCGCCATCGAAATCGACCGCGAACTCCTCAAAGGTGGTGGGAATGAACTGGGTATGGCCAATCGCACCAGCCCACGAACCTTGCATCGACACCAGCGACATATCACCTTCGTCCAAAATCCGCAGCGCCGACAGCAATTGCGCTTGCCAGAAATTACGCCGGTCTTCACTACCGGCATAGGCCAGGGTCGCCAGTGACTGGATGATGTTGTAACCGCCGGTATTCTTGCCGTAATTGCTCTCCACGCCCCATACCGCCAACAAATATTCAGGCTGGACGCCAAATTGCTGATAAATGCGCTCCAACAATGGTGCCTGCTCGTCCAGCAATTTCTGTCCGCGTGCAATGCGCTCATCCGAAACTGCGGTTTCCAGATATTCCCATATCGGCTTGCTGAACTCAGGCTGATGCGCTTCCAGACGCAGCACCTTTTTATCCGGCGACAAGCCACGCAAAGCCCTCGCGGCGGTTTCCGCGCTAATTCCCTGGGTTACCGCAAGATGGCTGAAGCGATCCTTCCATGCCTCAAACTCCCGATCCGGCACCAGCGTATAGCCAAACAGAACCGACGCCAGCAGGATACTGATCAGGAGCCAATGCAACCACCTACGGTTCATTCGCCGTTCCACACTCTATAAATCATCGGGATATAATAGCAGAGTTATTAAAAAGCACCTCATAACAAGCCTCTTGTCAGTCATTATTAAAAAGGATGCATTATGTACAAAGCGGTATTTCTTGACCTGGACAGCACCAGTCGCGGCGACCTCGACCTCAGCCGCCTGCAAGCTGTCTGCGGCGAATTGCGCGCCTGTGGCCATACCCGCCCCGATGAACGACTGCGCAATATCGGTGACGCCAATATCGTGATCAGCAACAAGGTGGAGCTGGATGCGCCACTGCTGCGCGCACTGGCCGGGCAGCTCAAACTGGTGTGCATCGCGGCGACCGGCTCCAACAATGTCGACCTGGAAACAGCCAAAGAACTGGGCATTCCCGTCACCAATATCCGCGATTACGCCAGCCAGTCGGTTGCAGAGCATGTCATGGCGCTGATTTTCGCCCTGCGCCGCCAGTTACCGGCCTGGCGGACTGCCCTGCAACACGGTGATTGGAGCCGCAGCCAACATTTTTGCTTGCTGGACTACCCAATGGCGGAAATCGCGGGCAGCAACCTGACCCTCATCGGCTACGGCATCTTGGGCAAGGCGGTCGCGCAGATGGCGCAAGCTGTTGGCATGCACATCATCATTGCCGAACACCCAGGCCAACCGCCCCGGGCAGGACGCACCCCGTTTGCAGAAGCGCTGGCGCAGGCCGACGCCCTCAGCCTGCATTGCCCGCTGACGCCGGACACCCGTAACCTGATCAATGCCGAACGCCTGCAATGGCTAAAGCCGGACTGCCTCCTGATCAACACCGCCCGTGGCGGCATTGTGGATGAAACCGCCCTGTTGGAAGCGTTGCAGGCTGGCAGGCTGGGCGGCGCAGGCATTGACGTATTGGCACAGGAACCACCCAGCGAAAACTCCCCGCTGCTGCGCGCCGCCTTACCTAACCTGATCGTCACGCCTCACGTCGCCTGGGCCAGCCGCACAGCAAGGCAAACACTAATCAACCAGCTTGCGGAAGTCATCACCAGCTGGCGGCAGGGGGGAACCATGAACAGGCTGGCCTAATCTTTTTTCTTGGCAGGGCGCGCAAACGGGCTGACATTGCCGGGCGCGCCACCGTTTTCGAGGGAATGGATCTTGCTGACGCCGGGATGCTCCACTTCGTCAATACGGATCACTGAATGGATAGGGATGAAACTGCGTTTGACCGACTCGAATTCGTTCTTGAGACGCTCTTCGCCCGGGTCAATCACCACGGTGCTTTGGGTGCCAAAAACCAGTTCTTCCACCACGACAAAACCATACAGGTCGGATTCGTAAACCTGCTTGGCGAAAATTTCATAGACCTTATCCTGATTGACAAAGGAAATGCGGTAGATACGGTCGCTGCTCAAAGGTTGTGGCCTCAGAAAAATTGGCTAGTTGTAGCAAAAAATAAGAATGAAGTCACTGACTGGCGAAGAGATCGCCTCAAGGAGTAGCCCCCGCAATGGCTGCGTTCCTGAAAAAGGGCGCGGCCAGCGCGCCCCTATCATGTTTTAGGCTTTATGGATGCGGGCGTCGATGATCTTTTTCCACTGCGCAGGGCCAGTGGTATGGACGGATTCACCCTGGCTGTCAACCGCCACTGTCACCGGCATGTCCTTGACCTCGAATTCGTAGATCGCTTCCATACCCAGTTCCGGGAACGCCAGCACTTGTGCATGGGTGATCGCCTTGGACACCAGATAAGCCGCACCGCCCACCGCCATCAGGTAGACCGCGCCGAACTCCTTGATGGCCTCAATCGCCGTCGGGCCGCGCTCGGATTTGCCGATCATGCCCAGCAGGCCGGTTTCAGCCAGAATCTGGCGGGTGAATTTGTCCATGCGGGTGGACGTGGTCGGGCCTGCGGGGCCCACCACCTCATCACGCACCGGATCAACCGGGCCGACGTAGTAGATGAAGCGCCCTTTCAGGTCAACCGGCAATTTTTCGCCCTTGTTGAGCATGTCGACCATGCGCTTGTGGGCGGCATCGCGCCCGGTCAGCATCTTGCCGGACAGCAGCACAGTTTCGCCCGGCTTGAGCTTGCGCACCTCTTCCGGCGTGATCGTGTCGAGATTGATACGGGTGGCCTGCGCACCGCCAGCCAGCGAAATTTCCGGCCAATTGGCGATGTCTGGCGGGGTTTGCAGCGCCGGGCCTGAGCCATCCAGCACAAAGTGGGTATGGCGGGTCGCCGCACAGTTGGGAATCATGCAGACCGGCAACGAGGCGGCGTGGGTGGGGTAATCCTTGATCTTTACATCCAGCACCGTGGTGAGGCCGCCCAAACCTTGCGCGCCCAACCCCAGGTTATTGACTTTTTCGTACAGTTCCAGACGCAGCTCCTCAATGCGGTTCTGCGGGCCGCGCGCCATCAGCTCCTGGATGTCGACCGGCTCCATCAGCACTTCCTTGGCCAATACCGCCGCCTTTTCCGCCGTGCCGCCGATACCGATGCCGAGCATGCCCGGCGGGCACCAGCCAGCGCCCATGGTGGGGACGGTTTTCAACACCCAGTCGACAATGCTGTCGGAAGGGTTGAGCATGGCCATCTTGGACTTGTTTTCAGAACCACCACCCTTGGCCGCCACATCGAAGCTCACCTTGTCGCCGGGAACGATTTCATAGTGGATGACCGCCGGGGTGTTGTCGCGGGTGTTCTTGCGCGCGCCAGCCGGGTCGGCGAGGATGGAGGCGCGCAGCACATTGTCCGGTTGCAGATAGGCGCGGCGCACACCTTCGTTGATCATGTCGGTCAGGCTCATGTCGCCTTCCCACTGCACGTTCATGCCGACCTTGACGAACACGGTGACAATGCCTGTGTCCTGACAAATCGGGCGGTGACCTTCGGCGCACATGCGCGAGTTCACCAGAATTTGAGCGATAGAATCTTTCGCTGCCGGAGACTCCTCCCGTTGCCACGCCTTATGCATGGCCTCTATGAAGTCGACCGGATGGTAATAGGATATGAATTGCAGCGCATCGGCTACGCTGGCGATCAGGTCATCCTGCTTGATGATGCTCATGGACTTCTACTCCCTTGGTGGTGTACTCAAACTGTGTGCGGAGTATGTTCTGGTTGTGGCGCATCATCGTATGTGAAATCGGGAGTGGAATCCAGCGCCAATCTAGTGGCTGTGCTGGAGGTAGGCTTTGGCAAAGCGTTTGCCCAGTTCGATCTGGCCAGCGGCGTTGAAATGGATGCCGTCATTCAGTTTGCCCAGCCCATCGGTGGCCACCATCACGGCTTTAGGCAACTGGGATTGCGCGGCCTGCTGCTGATCCCGCACTGAGGCAATGGAGTCCGTGTGTTGAGGATGCTCCAGACTGATCTGGCCGTAGATGAACAGGCTGTCGGGGGACTGCAAATCCTTGCGCAGACTGGTCACCAAGGTGCTGAAACGGCTGCCGTACTGGCTGGCGACGCTGGCGCTGCTTTGCGCGTCGCTTTCACCCTGCATCCACAGGATCGCGTCCACTTTCTCTGTGGCTTTCTCCCCGGTGGCGAAACCGACCTGCCGCAGCAACGC
Source organism: Candidatus Thiothrix phosphatis (assembly GCF_035668035.1). Taxonomy (NCBI): domain Bacteria; kingdom Pseudomonadati; phylum Pseudomonadota; class Gammaproteobacteria; order Thiotrichales; family Thiotrichaceae; genus Thiothrix; species Candidatus Thiothrix phosphatis. Next base: position 56,659 of record NZ_JAYMYJ010000114.1, read on the forward strand.
CTTATACAGCCCCTGCCCCGGTTGCCATTGCTGGATCAGGCTGCCGGACGCCGCTTGCTTGACCAAAATGAAATGGTCGTTGGGGAAAGCGCGCGCCACCTCATGGGCGAAACTGACTTCGGGGCCGAACCAGGCGAATTTCGCCAACGGGTGTTCGCGCCCCTGGTAGAAAAACGTGACGTTGGCCGGGGTGCTTTTATAGTCCGCAGGCAATTCATGCACTTTGCCGCGCCCCATCATGTTGGACTGCCCGGCCAGGATGACCAGCCGGTCTTTTGCCCAAATTGCAGGCGTCTGCAAGAGCAGCAGAAGAGCCGCCAACTGAACCAAGAATAAGCGCATGTTCAATATCCAGCTTGTTTTGTCAGGGTGAGACTCTAGCATATATACTGCCGTCTATCCTGTTTAACCCCCCAGCCCAACCTGAGAAGATCATGCGCGTTCTTGGTATTGAAACATCCTGCGACGAAACCGGCGTAGCCATTTATGACACCACACACGGGCTGTTGGCGCACCGCCTGTTCAGCCAGATAGCGATGCACGCCGAATACGGTGGCGTAGTGCCGGAACTGGCTTCGCGCGACCATATCCGCCGCGTGTTGCCGCTGCTGCGCGAAACGCTGGCGGACGCCGGTTTGAGCCTGTCCGCGATTGACGGCATTGCCTACACCGCAGGGCCGGGGCTGATCGGGGCGCTGATGACGGGCGCATCGATTGCACGCTCCCTGGCATGGGGGCTGAACATTCCGGCGGTGGGCGTGCACCACATGGAAGGGCATCTGCTCGCGCCAATGCTGGAGGAAAACCCGCCACAATTGCCGTTCGTGGCCCTGCTGGTGTCGGGCGGGCACACCCTGCTGGTGGATGTGCCGCGAATCGGCGAATACCGCATCCTGGGCGAAAGCGTGGATGACGCCGCTGGGGAAGCGTTTGACAAGACCGCCAAGCTGATGGGGCTGGGTTACCCTGGCGGGCCATTGCTGGCGAAACTGGCGGAACAGGGGCGCGCGGGCGCTTACAAGTTCCCGCGCCCAATGGTGGATCGCCCAGGCTGTGATTTCAGTTTCAGCGGCCTGAAAACGTTTTCCCTGACTACCTGGCAAAACTCCGGCCAGACGGAGCAGGATAAAGCAGATATTGCCAGGGCGTTTGAGGACGCGGTGGTGGACACGCTGTTCATCAAGTGCCGCCGGGCGCTGGAACAGGCCGGGCGCAAGCGGCTGGTGGTCGCAGGTGGCGTCGGCGCGAACCGGCGGCTGCGGGAACGGCTGGCGGAGCTGGAGGCGGACGTGTTTTTCCCACGGCTGGCGTTTTGCACCGACAACGGCGCGATGATTGCGTATGCGGGCGCACTGCGTTTGCAGGCGGGGGCGCAGGAAGCCGCAGTGATCAGCGCCCGCCCGCGCTGGCCGCTGACGGAGTTGGAGGCACTGGACATATTGGCCTGATGGGCGCTGGCTTTGCGGACAGGAAACCAACTCAGATGGATCGTCCTGCCTGTACCCCCAGCCACACCGCCAGCAAGCACAAACCCACGTTCAGCCCTGCATTCAGCACCGCTCCCCAGAGCCGCCCTTCCTGGAGCAGGTCGAACGTATCCAGCGAAAAGGTGGAAAACGTGGTGAATGCGCCCAGCACCCCCACAATCAATCCCCTGCTCAGGGCCGAGGTCAATAGCTCCCGCTCCACAAAGTAGTACGTCAGCAAACCGATGAAAAATGAGCCAACAACATTCACAGCCAAGGTTCCGTAAGGAAATGAACGCCCTAGCCATTGGTAAACGCCATTTGCCACCAAAAACCGCAACAATGCGCCTATTGCCCCACCCAGCAATATCCCACCTATCTGATACATCCCATTTCCTCAATGATTAAACTAAAATTTAAAAATCCTGTTGGAAACACGCTACATTACCCCCACTTTACAACAAGGCAAGGATATTAGTGAAAACATCCCCCGATCAGAAAAAGCAGTTGCTCCAGCATCTCGCGGACATCCTGCCCCCAAACGCCATCCTGACCGCCCGGGAAGATTTACGTCCGTATGAATGTGATGGCCTGACCGCCTACCGGCATGTGCCGCTGGCCGTCGTGCTGCCAACCACCATTGAACAGGTGCAACTGGCCGTCAAAATCTGCAACCGCCTCAAGATCCCCGTTGTCGCCCGGGGGGCGGGGACTGGGCTTTCCGGCGGCGCACTGCCTCATGAAGACGGCATCATCCTCAGCCTCGCCCGCTTCAACCAAATTCTGGCGATTGACACTGACAACCTGACCGCCCGCGTCCAACCCGGTGTGCGCAACCTCGCCATCAGCCAGGCGGTCGACCATCTTGGGCTGTTCTACGCGCCAGACCCCTCCTCCCAAATCGCCTGTTCGATTGGCGGCAACGTGGCGGAAAACTCCGGCGGCGTCCATTGCCTAAAGTACGGCCTGACCGTGCATAACGTGCTGGAAATCAAGCTGGTCACCATCGATGGCGAATTGATGACCATTGGCAGCGACCGCCTGGACACCCCCGGTTATGACCTGATGGCATTGCTGACCGGCTCTGAAGGCATGCTGGGCATTGTGGTCGAAATCCTGGTCAAGCTGACGGTCAAGCCGGAAACAGTGCAGGTGCTGATGGCCGCCTTTGACAAGGTGAACGATGCAGGCGATGCAGTGGCCGCCATCATCAGCCGGGGCATCATCCCTGCCGGGCTGGAAATGATGGACAACCCCGCCATCCGCGCCGCTGAGGATTTCATTCATGCAGGCTACCCGCTGGAAGCCGGGGCCATTTTGCTGTGTGAACTGGACGGCAGCGAAGATGAAGTCAGTGAGCAGACAGCCAAGGTCACGGCTATCCTGAAAAAACATCATGCCAGTAATGTCCATGTCGCCAAAACCGCCACTGAACGCGCTCGTCTGTGGGCAGGCCGCAAGTCCGCCTTTCCTGCGGTAGGGCGCATTTCCCCCGACTACTACTGCATGGATGGCACCATCCCACGCAAACATTTGGCGGAGGTTTTGCAGAAAATCAATGAATTTTCCCAGCAATACGCGCTTGGTGTCGCCAATGTCTTCCATGCTGGCGACGGCAACTTGCACCCACTGATCCTGTATGACGCCAACCGTCCCGGCGAGCTGGAAAAAGCCGAACGTTTTGGCGCAGATATTCTGGCGTTATGTGTTAAAGTTGGCGGCTCCATTACGGGTGAACACGGGGTTGGCCATGAAAAACTGGATTCCATGTGCGTGCAATTTGGCGAGGCGGAGCTGGAAGTTTTTCACGCCGTCAAACGCGCATTCGACCCTGATGAATTGCTGAACCCTGGCAAGGCTGTCCCTACCCTACACCGCTGTGCGGAGCTTGGCGCCATGCATGTGCATCATGGGCAGCTTTCCCATCCGGAACTTCCAAGATATTGACCCGGACTTGACATGATCGCAGACAACGACATAACCCCAATATTGCAAGAACAGGTCGCAGCAGGAATTGCTGCACAAGAGTCCCTCAACATTGTGGGCGGCGGCAGCAAAGCTTTTTATGGCAACCCCGCCAACGGCAAACTGTTAAGCACGGCCTCACACACCGGCGTCATCGCCTATGAACCTTCTGAGCTGTGCATCACTGCCCGATCAGGCACGCGCTTGCAGGACATTGAAGCGCTGCTGGCTGCCAACGGGCAGATGCTGGCATTTGAGCCACCTTGTTTCGGCCCGGAATCCACTATCGGCGGCGCAGTCGCGGCGGGCCTGTCCGGCCCTGGACGCGCTTGGCGCGGTGCCGCCCGTGACCATGTGCTGGGCGTCAGGCTTGTGACTGGCTACGGCAAGACCGCCGCTTTCGGTGGGCAAGTCATGAAAAACGTCGCCGGATACGACATTTCCCGCCTGCTGTCCGGCTCCATGGGAACGCTTGGCCTGATCCTGGAAGTTTCCCTGAAAGTCCTGCCGCGCCCAGCCACAGAACTGACCCTGACGCTGGAAATGCCCGATCAGGAAGCCTATGAGCTGACCACGACCATGCGCCGCTCCACCTTCCCCTTGAGCGCCACCTGCTATTTCGACGGCTGCCTGTACCTGCGCCTAAGTGGCGAACCCAGCCACGTTTTCGCCTCCCACCGCAAGATCGGCGGTGACCCGCTCAATAACCCTGACCAATTTTGGATGGCGTTGCGCAACCAGACCCACGAATTTTTCCAGCAATACGACCGCCCGCTATGGCGGCTCTCCTTCCCGCCCGCCACCAGCGTCGTCAGTCGGCTGGAAGGGAATTCACTGATTGAATGGGGCGGCTCCCAACGCTGGATTTACACCAACATCCCAACCAACCTGATCCGCAATATTGCGCAAAAAGGCAATGGCCACGCCACCCTATATCGGGGCAGCCTGCCTGGCGTCAACCCCTTTCATCCGCTGCCTGGCAACCTGCTGGCCGCCCAGCAACGGTTGAAACGGGCAATGGATCCACATGGGATTTTCAACCCAGGCCGCATGTACAAGGATTGGTAATGCAAACCCGGATACTCAGCTCACTACGGCAAACTGCGGAGGGCAAGACAGCGGAGGCAATCCTGCGCCGCTGCGTCCATTGCGGTTTCTGCAATGCCACCTGCCCTACCTACCAACTGCTGGGTGATGAGAACGATGGCCCCCGCGGGCGCATTTACCTGATCAAACAATTGATGGAAGGCCAGTTGGAAAATGCCCCGGACAGCGGCCGCAAAACGTTGCAACACCTTGACCGCTGCCTGTTGTGCCGTAGCTGTGAAACCACCTGCCCGTCCGGGGTGGAATACAGCAAGCTGCTCGACATAGGCCGCCATCTGGCTGAAGAACACACTGGCCGTGACCGTGCCGACCAATCCATGCGCAAACGGCTGCGTAAATACCTGCCAAAATCTGGCTTGTTCAACCTTGGGCTGAAACTGGGGCGTGCTTTCAAGCCTATGTTGCCGGACACTGTGGCAGGCAAAATTACTGCATCGCGTCCGGCGGGTGAGTGGCCAAAAAGCCATCATGGCCGTCGGATGCTGGTGCTGGAAGGCTGTGTCCAGCCCTCCCTTTCCCCTGACATCAATGCCGCCACCGCCCGGGTGCTGGATAAGCTCGGCATCAGCTTGATCACTGCCCCCAAAGCTGGCTGCTGCGGCGCTGTCAGCCAGCATCTGGGCGCGCCCGAGGAAGCGCTGGACTACATGCGGCGCAACATCGACGCTTGGTGGCCTTACATTGCCAATGGCGTGGAAGCCATCATCACCACCGCCAGCGGCTGCGGCGTCATGGTCAAGGAATACAAGTATCACCTGCGCGGCGACCTGGAATATTCCATTAAAGCCGAACGCATCTCCAACTTGTGCAGGGACATCGCCGAAGTCATCGCACAGGAAAAATACCAACGGCTCGCTTCCGCCCAACCTGAACGCATTGCCTGGCATCCGCCCTGCACGCTCCAGCATGGCCAGAAAATCCGGGGCGTGGTGGAAAACATCCTGACCGATTGCGGCTACGTGCTGGTTCCGGTGGCTGATGAACACTTGTGTTGTGGTTCTGCTGGGACTTACTCCATCCTGCAACCGGAAATTTCCCGGCAATTGCGCAGCAACAAACTAGCCAACCTGACCCAGCATCAGCCGGAAATGATTGTCACCGCCAATATCGGCTGCCAGACACATTTGCAGGAAGCCAGCAAAATACCGGTTGTCCACTGGATTCACCTTCTTGATAAGAAAAATTAACAAAACTAAATTAACACCCATAACGACTCTTTTTATACTTGAGAATAGTTGCCAAAGAGAGGTAAGCTTCTCAGCTGAGTCGGTGAGATGGCAGCAGCGCCAAAAGCGCTGGCTCCATCAGGAAGGGGAGCCCCGCGCAAGCGGGGTTTTTTCGTTTCAGGCAGCCAGAAAAA